>JADZEM010000205.1 GCA_020850535.1 Chloroflexota bacterium | reverse complement strand
GGGCGGGGCATCCCGGCTGGCGGCGTTGCTCCTCCCTCAAATACTGGCCGTATTCTCGGTCGTCGCGCCTGGCCAGCCGGGCGCCGCGCCCGTCTCGGTGCGACGCGGCACTTCCACCACGGACTGCCAGGCGCGCGGGGGCAGGCGGAGGTAAAATCACACCCGACCCCGATTTTGCGCACCGCAAAATTACACCCGACCCCGATTTTCCGACCCCGATTTTCGATTTTGCCGCGTCGTGGCTGCTCGTGACGTGCGGCCCCGACGAGAATGGGCCGACGGAGACTGAGAGTTGATCTCACGCCTGACGGCCGCAGTGACCCTGGTGGCGCTCGTGGCGGGCGGCGCCACGCTGACCGTGGTGCGGCGCGCCTGGTGGGCGCCCGGAGAGGTGACGCACAGAGGAGTGTTTCCGGGCGAGGAGTGGATCGATGGCGCGCAATGGCGGCGCTTCCGCGCCTACGGAAAGGTCGAGGTGCCCGATCCGGGCTGGCGCCCCCTGCGCGTGTCGATGGCGTTGGCGCCCGCTCCCGGCGCACCGCACGGGGACTCTCTCGTCGACATCTCGATCGACGATCGCCTCGTGCAGTCGGCCCGGGTCGGGCCCGGCTCGACGCTGATCAGCATCCGCCTGACCGACGCCGCAGCGACGGATGGCCGGCTCGAGTTCCAGTTCCGGTCGCAGGTGTTCGACGAAGAGGAACACGGCATCGCCATCGGGACGGTGACCGTGACGCCGGAGATCGGGGCCTGGTCGCTGGTGAGGTTCGGACTGCCCGGGGCCACCGCCGGGGCACTGCTGTGGTGGCTGTGGCGGTGGCCGTGGCCGCGCAGGCCGGCCACGCGACCTGCGGGGGCGGCGGCGCCCCCGATGTCGCCGGCGAGTGAGTCCGGCGCCCGTCGGTCGCCACGATGGCATGCGTGGGCCGCCGCGGCGGTCTCGACGGCGATCGTCCTCCCGTGGGTCGTCCTGAAGCCGCCGATGCAGGCGCCCGACGAGCCGGCGCACCTGGCCCGGGTGCTGGCGTGGCCGCAGGTGCCATGGCTGAGCGCGTCGGATGAGGTTCCGGTGCTCGAGCAACGCTGGAACCCGCTGGCCAGCATGCCGCCCGAACTCGCGGCATTGCCGTTCCAGCCGGATCATCGCCTCACGACGGCGCAGATCGCGGCGCTCGCGCGCAAGCCCTGGCCGGATGCGCCCGGCTACCGCCAGGTGTTCACCCAGGCCTGGGCCTATCCGCCGGGGTTCTATGCCACGGTGTTCCTGGCGGGCCAGCCCCTTGTCTGGGCGAGTTCCGCGACCCCCTACCAGAGCGTCTACCTCTACCGTGCGGTGGTGGCGCTGCTCGCCGCATCCTGCTGGACGTGGCTGTTCGTGGCGCTGCGCGGCGCGGCCCTGACGGATCGCCAGCGCTGGTTCGTCCTCGGCGTGTGCCTGGCGAATCCGATGGTGGCCTCGCTCTCTTCGTCGGTCAATCCCGACGCCCTGCTCGTCCCGCTGCTGATGCTCGCCATGGTCTACGGCTACCGGGCGATGGTTGCCGGTGGCGACCGCGGGACGCTGCTGGGCGTGCTGCTGCTGGCCGCGCTCACGAAGTACTCGGCGCTGGTCGTCATGGCAGCCCTCGCGGCGACGGCTCTCCTGCTGGTGCTCACGCGCCGCCTGGGCTGGCGCGTCGCGACCGACGGCCTCCGGCCGGTGGCGGCGGCCGGGATCCTGATGCACCTCACGTTCTCGATGTGGGCGCCGCTTGCGTTGTACGGCACGCCGCGTGCGCCGGGCCTGTCCAGCTACTGGGCCGCGCTGGTCACCTACGGCTGGCGCCGCTGGGTCTCGTTCTGGGGCAAGCTCGGATGGCTCGACTACGAGGGCCCGGAGAGGCTGTACGTCGCCCTGCTCTGGCTGATGATGGCGAACCTCGTGCTGGCCGCGCCCAGGCTGGCGCGGGAGTGGCGTCGGGCGGAGTTCGGCGCCGTCACGATCGTCGTCTCGGTGGCCTTCATCGCGGGGGTGATGGCGGGCGAATACGTCAACCTGTCGAAGACGGGGCTCACCTTCCAGGGCCGCTACGTGCTGCCGGCGCTGCTCGGTGTGGCGATGATGCTGCTGGCGTCGTGGCGGGCGGCACGGTGGGCGTTTCTCGCCGTCCTGCTCGCGCTCCACGTGTCGCTCGCGCAGGGCTCGGTGACGCGCTACTACGGTGATGCCCGCACCTGGCTCACGTCGATGCCGTGGGCGGCACACCGCGATACGGCGACGGCGGGCCCGCGCGTGGACTGAAGGGCGCCGGGACGCGTCGTTCACCCGGATGCCGCGGGGCGGAGCGTGCCCGTCCCGCGGGCCTCAGCGACCGAAGCGGATGATGTCGGGATCCTCGCCGGCGGCGCGCATCATCGAGTCGCGCGCCATCTCGGCCGTCGTCGCGATGCCCTGCACCTTCAGCTTGAACTCGTCCTTGTTCGACGCGTAGCGCAGCGCGTCCTCGTAGGAGACGATCCCGCGCTCGTAGAGGCTGAAGATCGACTGATCGAAGGTCTGCATGCCGTATTGCGACGTGCCGGAGGCGATCGCCCCGAGGATCAGGTGCGTCTTGTCCTTGTCGACGATGCAGTCGCGGATGAAGGGGGTGGCCACCATCACCTCGACGGCGGCGCAGCGCCCGAGGCCGGCCGCCCGGGGCATCAGGCGCTGGCTGATCACCGCACGCAGCACGCTGGCGAGCTGGATGCGAATCTGTCGCTGCTGGTGCGGCGGGAAGACGGCGATGATGCGGTTGATGCTCTCGGGCGCGTCGAGCGTGTGCAGGGTCGAGAACACCAGGTGGCCCGTCTCGGCCGCCAGCAGGGCGGTCTCCACGGTCTCGAGGTCGCGCATCTCGCCGACGAGGATGACGTCCGGATCCTGCCGCAGCGCGCTGCGCAGCGCGTGCGCGAAGCTGGGTGTGTCCACCGCCACCTCGCGCTGGTTCACGATCGAGAGGTGATCGCGGTGGAGGTACTCGATGGGATCCTCCACCGTCATGATGTGGCTCGACCGCCCGTGGTTGACGTGGTCGATCATCGCGGCCAACGTCGTGCTCTTGCCCGATCCGGTGGTGCCGGTCACCAGCACCAGCCCGCGATCCTCCTCCGCGATGCGCTTGAGCACCTGCGGCAGGCCGAGCTGGTCGATCGTGGGCACCGTCGTGGGGATGACGCGGAAGACCAGGCCCACCGTCCCGCGCTGGTGGTAGACGTTGCAGCGGAACCGTCCGAGCCCCGGCACGCTGTAGGCGAGATCCATCTCGCTCAGCTGGCGGAACCGCTCGAACTGGGCGCGCGGCATGATGGTGGCCGCAATCGCCTCGGTGTCCTCCCGGTCGAGCCGCTTGTCCTCGGTGGCCACGACCAGCGCGCCGTCCACCCGCATCATCGGATAGCTGCCGACCTTGAGGTGCAGGTCGGAGGCACGGCGTTCCACGGCTCCGCGAAGCAGGTCGTTGATGTGCATGCGGCGTACGATCCCCGGCCGACGCCGGCGCCGGTGGCCGGCCGCTGGCGGCACGGCCGCCCGCCGCGCGGCACGCGGGCGCCGGGGCAGACCTCCCCTGTGGTTATCGGCGGGGCGGGACCGTTGCAGTAGCGGCCTTCGAACGGCTACTGGCCGGCGGGCACGTAGGTGAGCCAGCCGTGGGTGTCTGGCGCCTCGCCGGTCACCGTCGCGAAGAAGGCCTTCTGCAGCCGCCGCGTGACGGGGCCCACCGTCCCGTCGCCCACCGCCAGCTTGTCGACGCTGCGGATCGGCGTCACCTCGACGGCCGTGCCGACGAAGAACATCTCGTCGGCCACGTAGATCGACTCGCGCTGGATGTGGCCCTCGCGCACCTCGTAGCCCAGTTCGCGCGCCAGCGTGATGACGGTGTCGCGCGTGATGCCCGGCAGGATGCCGTCGCTGGCCAGCGGCGTGTGCAGCACCCCCTGGCGCACCAGGAACACGTTCTGGCCGCTGCCTTCGCTGAGATGGCCGCTGGTGTCGAGTGCGATGCCCTCACTGAATCCGCGTACGGTCGCCTCCATCTTGATCAGCTGGGCGTTGGCGTAGTTGGCCGTCGCCTTGGCCAGCGCGGGCAGGGTGTTGGGGGCGGGACGATGCCACGAGCTGACGCACACGTCGACGCCCTGCTCCTGGGCGTCGGCGCCCAGGTAGGCGCCCCATTCCCAGACCATGATGGCGCCGTCCACGGGGCAGGGGAAGGGATTGATGCCCAGCGTCTCGTAGCCCCGGTAGATGATCGGGCGGATGTAGCAGGCCGAGAGCCCGTTGGCGCGGATCGTCTCGAGCGTGGCCTCCGTCAGCTCGGCCTGCCCGAAGCGATAGTCCATCCGGTAGATCCGCGCCGAGTCGACCAGGCGCCGCAGGTGCGCGTCGAGCCGGAAGACGGCCGAACCGCGTGGCGTGTCGTAGCAGCGGATGCCCTCGAACACGCCGCTTCCGTAGTGCACGACGTGGCTGGCGAGGTGGATGGTCGCGTCCTGCCACTCGACCAGCCTGCCGTTCATCCAGATCTTGCCCGTGCCGCTGAAGCCCATCGCAACACACTCCTGCCCGCGTGAGGTCCCTGGCCGGCGACCGCGCCCGGAACGGGGCGCTCCCTGGCGGGCCAGCCCCTGAGTCTAGCAGCCCGTGGCGAAAGTGGCGCTGCATTCGACGGGCGGGGCATCCCGGCTGGCGGCGTTGCTCCTCCCTCAAATACTGGCCGTATTCTCGGTCGTCGCGCCTGGCCAGCCGGGCGCCGCGCC
>JADZEM010000204.1 GCA_020850535.1 Chloroflexota bacterium | reverse complement strand
GGACCGCTGCGCACCCCGGGACCGCTGCGCACCCCGGGACCGCTGCGCACCCCGGGACCGCTGCGCACCCCGGGACCGCTGCGCACCCCGGGACCGCTGCGCACCCCGGGACCGCTGCGCACCCTGGGACCGCTGCGCACCCCACTGCTTCGTCGTCGCCTCGACCTTGCGCGCCGTCGCCGCGCATGCCGTCCCGTCGTTCGCTGGCTCGCCTGCGCTATCCTCCCGCACCGGCTGATCTGCCGCCTGTCTGGCCCAACACGAAGCCTGCGCGGCAACAAGGGATCGGCCGTCCTGATGGGAGGCACTGTGGCAGACCTCAAGATCGCCCGCGTCGAGGCGGGCGTCATCTGGGCCGAGCGACCCCGCGCCGCCGGCAGCAACTCGCACATGCAGCCGCTCGGCGGGCGCGTCCGCGTGCCGGTCGTGCGGGTGACCCTGGACGATGGCTCCTCCGGCTGGGGACTCTCGCGGATCGACGAGGGCACGGCCCGCAAGCTCGTCGGGGCGACGCTGGCCGAGGCTTACAACCCGGCCGCCGGCGTGCCGGTCCAGTACCGGCCGCTGGAGTTCCCGGTCTGGGATCTCGTCGGCAAGCGCCAGGGCAAGCCGGTCTACGCGCTGGCCGCCGGGATCCTGCGGCGGCCCGTCCCCGCCGACGGCAGTACCGTGCGCTGCTACGACACCACGCTCTATATCGACGATGTCGGTATTGAGGACGACGACGAGGGCGCAGCGCTGATGGCCGAAGAGGCGATGCAGGGCTACCGGGCCGGGCATCGCAACTTCAAGATCAAGATCGGGCGCAACAACGTCCACTTCCCGACCGAAGCCGGCCTGCGCCGGGACATCGCCGTTGTCAACGCGATCCGCAAGGCCGTCGGCCCAGGCTGCAACGTCATGGCCGACGCCAACAACGGCTACACCTACAACATCTCGCGCGACTTCCTGCGCGGCACGGCGGATTCGAACGTCTACTGGCTGGAAGAGGCGTTCTACGAGGACGCCATCCTCTACCGACGCCTCAAGGCCTGGATCAAGGCTGAGGGACTGAAGACACTCATCGGCGACGGCGAGGGGCGTGGCATGGCCGACCCGAATCAGCCTGAGCTGCTGGACGGCGTTCCGTATGCCGCGACGGTCGGCTCGCTCGCGCCCCACGATCTGCTGATCGACATGGTCCGCGAGGGCATCGTGGATGTGCTCCAATGGGACATCCTCGCGCCGGGCTTGAGCCGCTGGCTGGAGTTCGCCCCGAACATCGAAGCGTGGGGGCGGATCTGCTCGCCGCACCACTATGGGACGATGCTGGGGAACTACCACCTCGCCCACCTCGGGCTGGCGATGCCGAACTTCGGCTTCGTGGAGTGGGATCACGCCTCCACCTCGGCTATCGACACCTCGGCCTACTCGATCGCCGAGGGCCTCGTCACCACGCCGGCCGCGCCGGGCTTCGGGCTGGGGCTGGACGAGGAAGCGTACGCCAGGGCCGTCGCGGATGGCGGCTTCAGCGTCACCGCCTGACCGGCCACGCCGTCGTCTGCGACAGCCGAGGCTGTCGCAGACGGCCAGCCACGATCGCCGCCAACCCGGCTGCCACCGCATGCCCGCACCGCGCGCAATGATGGTCATCTGCTCATGAACAGACTTAGTATTGTTGAATCTTCTGTATTAGTGTACTCTTGAGCCTGCCGGGCGGGTGCTGGGGAGCGCATCGCCGGGCCGCCTTCGGACCGCCCGGCGCGCCACCCGCTGGCGCGGCGCGCCGGGCGGTGTCGCCGGGGCGAGCGCACGCTCTCGACGTAACGCTCGTGCGAGGATGTGGCAGGTGATCGTAGTATGAGTCCAGGGTCAACGCCCCTTCTGGAGATTCGCAACCTCACCGTACGCTTCCATACGCCTGACGGCGTCGTGCACGCGGTCAACGACGTCAGCTACGCGCTGCAGGATGGCGAGACGCTCGGCGTGGTGGGCGAAAGCGGCAGCGGCAAGAGCGTCCATGCGCTCTCGATTCTCCGGCTGATCGCCATGCCGCCAGGCCGCATCGAGCGCGGGGAAGTCCTGTTTCAGGGCCGCGATCTGCTCAAGCTCAGCGACCGTGACATGCGTGAGATCCGCGGCGGCTCCATTGCGATGGTCTTCCAGGATCCGATGACCTCCCTGAACCCGGTCCTGACCGTCGGGCGGCAGATCAGCGAGGCCATCGAGCTGCACCTCAGATTGCCACGCGCGCAGGCCCGTGCGCGCACCGTCGAGCTGCTCGATCTGGTCGGTATCCCGGACCCGCATCGCCGCCTCGACGACTACCCGCATCAGTTTTCGGGAGGCATGCGCCAGCGGGTGATGATCGCGATGGCGCTCTCCTGCGACCCGAAGCTCCTGATCGCTGATGAGCCGACCACGGCGCTCGATGTCACCATTCAGGCGCAGATCGTCGAGCTGGTCAAGGATCTCAAGCGGCGGCTCGGTATGGCGATCATCTGGATCACCCACGATCTCGGCGTCGTGGCCGGCATCTCGGACACTGTCCAAGTGATGTATGCCGGCCGCATCGTCGAGCGCGGCCCGGTGCGGTCCGTTTTCAAGGACACGCGCAGCGCCTACACCTACGGCCTGCTCCGCTCGCTGCCGCGCTCCGACACCGATCGTGGCGGCCGCCTGACGCCGATCCCCGGCACGCCGCCGGACATGGTCGATCCGGCGCCGGGTGATGCGTTCGCGCCGCGCAACCCCTTCGCCACCGAACGCTGCTTTCAGGAGACGCCGCCGCTGCTGCCCGTCAGGGACGGCGATCCGAGCCACCTCGTCGCCGCCTGGTACGACCTCCCGGCCGCCATCCGCGCCCAGCAGGAGCGAGTTTAGCCATGAACGAGACCCTCTCGACAGGTGCTGCCGCCGAGCCACTGCTGCGTGTCCGCGATCTCGTCAAGCACTTCCCGATCACCCAGGGCATCATCCTGCAGCGACAGGTCGGCGCGGTGAAGGCGGTTGACGGTATCAGCTTCGATGTCTACCCCGGCGAGACGCTCGGCCTCGTCGGCGAGTCCGGCAGCGGCAAGAGCACGACCGGGCGCACCATCCTTCAGCTCTACAAGCCGACCAGCGGCGTGGTCGAATTCGAGGGGCGGGATCTGACCCGTCTCTCGGGCGGCGAGATGCGGCGGATGCGTCGCCAGCTCCAGATGATCTTTCAGGATCCGTATGCGTCGCTGAACCCCCGCATGACCGTCGGCAGCATCATCGGGGAGCCGCTCGACATCCACGGTCTGGCCAGCGGGCGGCAGCGGCGCGATCGCGTCGAAGAGCTGCTGCGGCTGGTCGGCCTGAACCCGTACTTTGCCAACCGGTATCCCCATGAGTTCAGCGGCGGCCAGCGCCAGCGGATCGGTATCGCCCGGGCACTGGCCGTCGAGCCGAAGTTCATCGTGTGCGATGAGCCGATCTCCGCCCTGGACGTCTCGATCCAGGCGCAGGTCGTGACGCTGCTCCAGGAGCTCCAGCAGCAGCTGGGCCTGACCTACCTGTTCATCGCCCACGATCTCAGCATGATCCGCTTCATCTGCACGCGGGTGGCCGTGATGTACAAGGGGAAGGTCGTCGAGCTTGCCGAGACCGACGAGCTGTACACCAATCCGCTGCACCCGTACACCAGAGTCCTGCTCTCGGCCGTGCCGATCCCGGATCCGGACATCGAGGCGACCCGTGAGCGGCTGATCATGGATCCCACGTTCGACTACTCGGAGAAGGATTCGGCGATGGTCGAGGTCCGGCAAGGTCACTGGGTCGCCGCCAGCCGAGCGCCAGCGGCCGTCTGAGCGTCACCTCGCGAGTGTCTGGAGCGCCACAGTCGACCGGTGATCGCTGTGGCGCTTCTCGGCGCTACGGGGCGTCGTCGAAGGCGCGGCGGAACTGCTCTGGCACCTCGCTCACGGCTCCTGGCGTCGGCGCTTCGAGCGACGCGTCGTCGTCGGCGGCATCGGACGAGACTGGCGCCTGCTCGGACGGTGCGTTCACCGTGGCGGGGTTCGTGGCAGGTCTGGCGGCAGGCGGCGTCATCGCGGCCACCAGGCGATCCGACACCTGGAGCGGTTTGCCGATGCGTACGGAGAGCGCCAGCACCGGTCCCACCTCGACCCGAATCTCGGTCTGCCCACGCGGACTGCTGAGCTGGAGCCGCGCCTGAGCAGACTGCCCGGGCGCTTCACTCACTTCGATTCCGTCGACGGTAGCGCCGGCCGCTCCCAGAATGCCGACCATCAGGTCGAACGCGGCGGCGCGAGGGGTGAGTTTGCCGTCCAGCTCGTCGTTCAGATCGACGGCCTCCGGCCGCGAGACGGAGAGCGCGATCATCGGCCGGGTCTCAGCGTCGGCCGGCCCGAGCACCGCGACATCGTTGCCAGTGGGCACATGCTTGCGTACCCAGCGGACGTGCATTTCCACAGCGACACCTCCTCCAGTGGTCAGGACCAGTAGCGCCGCGCCACTGACCTGGTGCAGCATTAGATTATACTAATGACCGATATTAGTCCAGTATCATAGGTGTGATGCCGCCGTCGGCGCCTGGAGCCGACGCCGCAGTTGGATGGAGGAGTGGCATGTTCGAAATGCTCGTCCGAACGGTCGATCACAGCGCGCGCTCCGGACTGCCCATCGCCCTGCTGATGCCCCGTGACCGTCTGGCCTGTGCCCCGGTCGGCGTGCCGCTCAGCTCTGCCGAGGCCTGCTCGTTGAGTCACGAGCTTGACGGCCTGTGCACCCCACGCTCGCGGGCCTACTCGATGCTCATCGAGGCACTGCACGCCGTCGGCGGCTACATCGCTGCCATTGTGGTGGACGCCGGGCCGGACGGCGAGCCGTCGGCGCAGCTGCAGATCGGGCTGCCCCGGAGCATAGCCGTCCACCAGGCCGCCCCTGCCGACGCCCTCGGCCTCGCGATCCGTGCGTCGCTCAGCGTCTTTGTGTCGGAGCGCGTTGTACGGGCGGGGAGCTACCGGCCGCGGCCATCAACCGATGCAGCCTCAGATGCCGCGCACGACCATCTGAGCGACCATGCTGGCGCGTCCGTGCCAGCACCCTTTCGCCACGCCCTCGATGACTGAGCGCGACGTGCGGCGCTCGGCGCTCCACACCTCGCTGATCGCCACCGTGCTGACCCTTCGGCCGCGCTGCGGCCTGTCCGGCGTACCGGCGTCCGAGAAGCCATCCTGGTTGGCCGCCTGTCCTGTGGCAGCGCTGCGGCAGCCGCGCTTGCTCGGGGGCGCACTGGTGCGGGGGCTGGCATCCTACGTGGCGGCCGAGGGCGAGGACGCTGAGCGCTGCCTGCAGCAGGCATGCGTTGATGCCGCCGAATACGGACGGCTCTCCACCGGACTCGGACTCTCGACGGCCGCCGCCGTCGAGGCGTTCTGTCTCTGTCGAGCGCCCATTCTGGAGGCCACGCAGCGCTGGGCAGCCGAGACGATGGGGGGCGGCCACCAGACCGCCGACGTGCTGACTCGGGTCAGCCAGTTCTTTGATGCGACACTCCTGAGTATGGTCGCCGCACTCGAAACTGCCAGCAAGCCGCCAGGGCGCGGCGGCGGTCCACAGCTGCCAACACCATGAAAAGGCCCCCGCTCCCGGTGACCTGGATACCCAGGCGTGGGAAGCAGGGGCCTGTTCGTTCGACCGTGAACTGTGGCTCGTCGCCTACCGCCGCGAGTAGAACGCGATCACCAGGCGCTCGTCGATTGGCAGCTCGACGTCCGCCCGCTCCGGCTGCGAGACGACGTGGCCCGTCGTACCCTCGCGGCGCAGCCACTGCGGCACCAGCCGGCCAGACGCCAGCTCCTCCTCGACGGTCACCATCTTCAGCGCCACCGCCGAGAGGGTCACCGTCATGCCCGGGCGGACCCGGAACGACGGGATGTCGACCCGCCGGCCGTTCACCAGCACGTGCCCGTGCCCGACCAACTGGCGCGCCATCGGGCGGCTCCGCGCGAGGCCCAGGCGGTAGACCACGTTGTCCAGGCGCCGCTCGAGCAGCGTCAGGAGGGTCGTGCCGGCCGGGGTGTGGTGGCTGCTGTGCTCGGCCTCGTCGATGTAGCGGGAGAACTGCCGCTCGAGGACGCCGTAGATCGCCTTGACCTTCTGCTTCTCGAACAGCTGACGGGAGTACTCCGTCTGCCGACGGCGCTGCGGCCCCTGGCGAGCGCCGGGCGAGCCACCCGGCGGGGTGTCGAGCCGGCGCGCAAGCTGCGCCCCGCCCGTCCCGAAAATGTCGAACCCGAATCGCCTGGACTGCTTAAACTTGGGCGCGCGTGACCGAGCCATCCTCTTTCCTCTCCTGCCTCCGCGACGGGCAGCCGAGCAGAGGCTCGAATGCAGGTCGGGGGCACGCCGGAACGGTTCCGGCACGTCGCACATCAGGGGCGCGGTAGATGTTGCCGCTGCACCGTCATCATGCGACGGATCTCTGGGCTGACGGATCTCCCGCCAGCCCGACAAGTGTACACGAAATCGAAGACGCTCCCGGCAAGCGTTCAGGCGTTCGCCAGTGGGCGGACCTCCGCATTCCCGTGCGTGTGGTGAGCGTGCCCCGCGTAGCGGTCCAGTCGGGCCAGCATCACCGCCAGCATCCCGAGCAGCATGGCCGGACCACTCAGATGCTGAAGCCAGGGCCACGGCCCGCCCAACCCGGCCACCAGCAGCAGATCGATGGCGATGACCGGGGCCAGCATCCCGACGGACATCTCCAGGCCGTCCTGCCAGGAGTGGCCGCGCACCCGCATCCAGGCCACCATCGGCACGGTCATGAAGACCATCATGCCCAGCTCCCAGGCTACCAGGAACGCCGCCGAACCGCTCGCTGTCCCACCCTGACCTGGGCGGCCGCCGGCCAGCAGGTGAAACACCACCATCCCGAGCAGCATCGCCAGCGACATCTCGCCGAAGTGCAGGACGAAGCGCCCGCCGGCGAGGAGCCGCGGGCGCAGCCGTGGCGACAGTGCCGAGGCCCGGCTGGCGAGGCGGCGGCGCAGCCACAGCGCCGCCGCCAGGCCCAGCAGCCCGAGCACGAGTGGTCGAACCAGCAGATCGAGTCGCACAGCCGGCCCGTCGAGCACGAGATCGCGCGTCGGGTACTCCAGCGTATTCGCCACGGCAGCAGCCACCCCGGCCCCGTGAGCGCGAGCGATGTCCCGAAGCGTCGCGTCGTACGGGTAGCCGCCAGCAGCGTGGATCATCTCGACGGCCAGCCCGTTCTGCTGTGCCGCCCACGCCTGCACGGCTGCCGCGTCGTCTCCGACCGGCCCGCTGCCCGGCACGAGCAGCCGATCCAGGGCCGGGGCCGTCGAGAGATCGGCACGCGGGACCAGGTCGAGTCCGTGTTGCGAGCGAACGATGGTGCGCTCGGCTGCCAGGGTGCGGATGGCAGCGGCCATCGTGCGTGGGTAGGCGTCGATGACCGACGCGATCTCCAGCTCACGGACACCGTCGTAGAACAGCAACCCGATCTCGGCGCGGTCCACGGTGTAGAAGCTCGGCCAGACACCGGTGTCGTCGCGGAGGCGAATGGTGAGCGCGGTATCGTCGAGGAAGCGGGTATGCGGATAGCCTATCGCCTGGGCCGTGTGCAGGGCCGTCGCCCGCCCAAACATCCGGTCGAGCGTGTGGAGCGTTGCGTCCACGCCGGAGGTCACGCCAGCCGACGAGATGAACTGGCCGTCGTCCACGTAGCGCTGACCGCGCACCCAGTGGACGGCCGGGTACTGTCGCTCGCCCAGGGAGATCGAGAAGTGATGAGTCGTAGACGAGCGGCCGTCAATCGCCCCAGATTCGGCGACGGCCAGCGCGCCGGCGCAGATCGACAGCAGGGTGCTCCCGCTGTCTGCCTTCGCCCGAATCCAGCGGGCAACAGCCGCATCCTCGGCATCGGCCTGTGGGATGTAGGGCACGACGACGAGATCCACCTTGCCGCCGAACGCTGCATCGTACTCCGCGAACGAGTAGTGCGGGACGATGCTGAGATCGCCGGGAAAGAGCGGCGAGAGGATACGCTCGGGGGCGGCCACGTAGACGTTGAACCGGCCGGACGTCACCAGCGTCTCGTATGGCCCCATCAGGTCCGAGCTTTCGGTGGCGACGTTGCCCGCCACCACCACGGCCGTCAGCTTTGAAGGATCGTGGGCTGGGCGCTCGGGCAGCGGCGTGTCGAGCGGCGCGGGTGGGCCGGACCGCATGCTCAACGATGCCCGGGCCGCGTTGGCCCCGCCGATGAGCAGCGGCGGCAGCACGAAGGCCAGCAGCAGCGTCAGCGCCAGGAGTACCCGTGAGACGGCGATGCGAAGTGGCGTGCGCGCACGGTCTTCCGTGGCTGACGGCTGCGAAGACGAGGACTGCATGGCTACTCACCTGAAGCGTCGTGATGGTGCTGTCGGCGGGCTGCGCGTCAGCACACCTCCAGTTTCCACCCGGTCCTGGGCCTACGACATCCGAGCGACGGTGGATCGTTCGGGCGCAGTCTGTGGAGCCGACTCCAACAAATGTCGAAGCGGCGGCCGGCGGCGCTCAACGATCTGCTGATGCGCCGGAAGGGCGCGGCGCAGCACAATCGTCGTCATGGCCTCGGCAACGACCGCACCCTTCTCCACCACCGAGACCGTCCGCTCGTTGCGCGGCTGGGTGGTGCTGGTCGTGGCGCTGCTGACGGCGCTGACGGTCGTCACGGCGTTCGCGGACGACATGCCGGAGAGCCACCGGACGGTGGTCCCGTTCGCGGCGGCCCTGATGGCCGGGGCCTGGGCCATCGAATTGTCGGGCGTGCGCTGGCCGCGCCTTGTGCTGGTGCTGGCGATGACGCTGCCGAACGCTGCCCTGGCGCTGATGCACCACAGCAACGCGAACTTTCTGTTTCTGCTGCTCGTCGTGGCGTGGGTCGGCGTGGTGGGCACCCGCACGGAGGGCGTTGCAGCGCTCGTACTCGGCCTCGGCACAGTCCTGACCGCCGCCGTGGCCGACTCGCTCGACCGGCGGATGCTCTGGTCCGAGTGGTCATCGTGGGCGGCCGGTTTGCTGATCCTCTGGCTGATGGCGCGACTCCTGGTCCGGCAGGAGCAGCTCGTCGCCGAGAATGCCTGCCTCAACGAGCGCGCGCGTCAGGCCGCCGTGCTGGAGGAGCGCCAGCGGCTCTCGCGCGAGCTGCACGATTCGGTGACACAGGCCCTGTACGGCATCTCGCTGTACGCCGAGGCCGGGACGCGCGCCCTGGCAGACGGAGTCGCCGAGCGGGCCGCGCAGAACCTCCGCGAGATCGGCGAGACGACCCAGGAGGCGTTGGGCGAGATGCGGCTGCTCCTGTTCGAGCTGCGACCGCCGCTGCTGGAGGAGCGCGGGCTGCTGGGGGCGCTCGGGTCGCGGCTCGGGGCCGTCGAGGCGCGGGCCGGGCTCACCACCGACATCCGAGGCGACGACGCCGTGCGCCTGCCGCCCGAGATCGAGCAGGAGCTGTACCGGCTGGCGCAGGAGGCGCTGAACAACGTGCTGAAGCATGCCCACGCCCGCCACGTCAGCGTGCGCCTGGACGTCACGCCCGGTCGGGCGATGCTCGAAGTCGCGGATGACGGGGTCGGGTTCGATCCATCCATGCTGGGCGGCCACGGGCAGGGCGGCCACGGCTTCGGGGTGCCGGGCATGCGCGAGCGCGCCGCCCGACTCGGCGGCACGCTCCAGATCGCGAGCGCGCCCGGCGCTGGCACGCGGGTTCGGGTGGAGGCGCCACGATGACCGCCGAGACGAGCCGACCGATCCGCGTGCTGCTGGTGGACGATCACGCCGTGGTCAGGAAGGGACTGCGCGCCCTCTTCGAGCAGGAGGCGGGCATCGAGGTGGCCGGCGAGGCGGCGAACGGCGAGGAGGCCGTGCGGATGGTCGAGCGGCTCCGGCCCGACGTGGTGCTGCTCGACCTCGAAATGCCCGTGATGGGCGGCGTGGAGGCCGCCCAGCGGATCAGCGCGCTCCTGCCCGAGGCGAAGATCGTGGTGCTGACCAGCCATGCCGCCGAGGAGGATGTCTTTCCGGCCCTCAAGGCGGGCGCGACGGGCTACCTCCTCAAGCACTCCGCGCCGGACGACGTGCTCCGGGCGATCCAGCAGGCTCATCGTGGGGAGACCGCGCTCCACCCGACGATCGCCCGTCTCTTGCTCCAGGAGCTGCATCGCCCCGCGCCCTCTGCCCAGACGCCGACCACCGAGCCGCTCTCATCACGTGAGCTGGAGGTGCTGCGCCTGCTGGCCCGTGGCATGAGCAATCAGGAGATCGCCGATGGGCTGGTCGTCGGCGAGGCGACGGTACGCAGCCATGTCAGCGCGATCCTCCGCAAGCTGCAGCTCGCGAGCCGAACGCAGGCGGCGCTCTACGCCCTGCGCGAGGGACTGGCGTCGCTGGAGGACGCCGACCTGCCGCCGTGACAGGCGCCTGAACACACGCGCGACGAATGACCTCGACGGCGCGCAGCGGTCGGGGGGTGAGGTCAGGGCGATTGCATGTTGATGTCGTCGTGCCGCCGCGTCGGGGACTGAAGTCCCCGCCTACGATCCTGCAGTCGCTGCGCGACGCTCCAGTCGCACCAGTGCCGGCCGTTCCCGACGGCCGTCGCGCAGCGACTGAATGCGTGTAGGCGGGGACTT
>JADZEM010000203.1 GCA_020850535.1 Chloroflexota bacterium | reverse complement strand
GGCCGCCCAGGCGATGGCCGCCCAGGCGATGGCCGCCCAGGCGATGGCCGCCCAGGCGATGGCCGCCCGGGGCCGCGCCTGCCAGTCGCGCTCGCCGCGCGCCCGGCCGGCGGTCTACCCTCTGGTGACCGACCGGCCGGCCTGACGCGGCATCCACAGATGCACGTCACCCCGCCGACCCCGGCTGCCACCCGGAGGCGACACGACCGTGGACGCTCGCGCACTCTTCCTGGCGGATCACACGCGCATTCACGCCGCGACTACCAGTACCGAGGCCGAGCTGGCGGCGGCCGGCGCCTTCACCATGCAGGATGACACCCTTAAGCGCATGGACGAGGCTGAGCTGCGCGCCAGCCCGGACGGCCTCTGCTCCATCGTCTGGCACCTCTGGCACATGACGCGCATCGAGGATGTGACCGTCAACGTGCTGCTGCGCGGCGAGCCGGAAGTGCTGGACGCCGGCGGCTGGTCGACGAAGCTGCAGGTCGAGCGGCGGCTGGTCGGCACCGGCGATGGCGACGACGACGTGCGCGAGCTGTCGGAGCGCATCGACGTGGCAGGGCTGCTGGCCTACCGCGAAGCCGTCGGACGCCGGACCCGCGAGGTCGTCGCGCGCCTCGACTTCGACGCGCTCGACGCCGTGCCCGACGTGGCAGGCCACCTCGCTGCCGTCCCGCCGATTGTCGGGGAGCGCGCCCAGTGGCTGCCGCGCTTCTACGGCGGCAAGAGCAGCGCGTTCTTGCTGGTCTTCCCCGTGACGAACCACGGCTTCATGCACTGGGCCGAGGCCCGGGTGACCAGGAGCCGGCTGGGACACCGCGTGCCGTAGACGCCGCACGCTGAAGCGTCAGCGCGCCCGGCCCGGCAGCCTGCCGCCAGCAGGCCGAAAGGACCAAAACGCCCGGAACCGGCCGAAAAGACTTGCGCTACGTCTGTCTTCGTACTACTATCGATATATCGATAGCGCGTATTCGACTATCGACAGTCTCGATGGAGGACGACTGATGCGTGATTTTCCCTGGTCCTGGCGTCGTGAAGGTGACGCCTGGGAGCCGCGACTCCGCCGGGGCGGCCCGGGTGGTCCGGGCGGCCCTCGTTTTGGCCCTGAGGACCGGCCCCGGCCGGACCAGCCGTCCGGCCCCCCGCCTCCACCGCCGCCCCCGTCTGGCGGGTGGCCGTTTGGCGGCCAGCGTGGGCGCGGCTTCCGTGGCGGACCCTTTGGTCCCGGTGGGCCGTTCGGCGCGGGCGGCCCGTTCGGCGGCCCGGAGTTCTGGGAGCAGTTTGGCCCCGGCCGCAGGGGCGGCCGGCGCGGTGGCGGTGGCGGCTGGGGTCCGTTCGGCCCGCCGTTCGGGCGCGGGCCGAAGGTTCGGCGCGGCGACGTGCGCGCGGCCGTGCTGGCGCTTCTGGCCGAGCAGCCGCGCAACGGCTACCAGATCATTCAGGAGATCGCCGAGCGGAGCGGCGGTCTCTGGAAGCCCAGCTCTGGCTCGGTCTACCCGGCCTTGCAGCTCCTGACCGACGAAGGGCTCGTCGAAGAGGCAACTGAGGATGGACGGCGCAGCTTCCGCTTGACCGAGGCCGGCCGCGCCTATGTCGAGGCCCACAAGGATGAGGTCGCCGCTCCCTGGGAGACCATGAAGGCCGACTTCATCGACAGCTCCACGGAGCTGTTCCCGCTGCTCGGGCAGGTCGCGATGGCGGTGGTCCAGGTCTCGCAGGCTGCCACGCCGACGCAGCTCAAGCAGGCCCGGCAGGTGCTGGCCGACGCCCGTCGGGGGCTGTACCAGATCCTGGCCGAGGGTGAAGGCGAAGCGGTCAGCGAGGCCGAGGCCGCCGGCGAGGGGCCAGCCGAGGACGTGCCGCCCACCCAGGTCTAGTGGCTCGGCAGGCGTGAATCGCAGGGTCGTTCGGTGCCCATCGTCATCCCGACCGCGGCGAGGCACGAACACACCCAGGGCGATTGCATGTTCATTGGTGTCCCCGAAGGATCATGGAACGGGCGGTCGGGGACTGAAGTCCCCGCCTACAGTCACACCGTCGCTGCGCGACGGACGCCGGGCACAGCCGTCGTCCGGTGCGACTGGAGCGTCGCGCAGCGACTGCAGGATGGTAGGCGGGGCTTTCAAGCCCCGACGCGGCGGCACGACGACATCAACATGCAATCGCCCTGCGAACACACCCTCTCGTCATCCCGACCGCAGAAGGAGAAGATCCCACTCCGCCTGTAGCGTGAGGAAGATCCCTCGACTTCGTTCGCACGCTCACTTCGCTTGGGATGACGGGGGACGCGTTGAGTGACCCGACCCGGTCGTTCACGACTGACAGGCCACGAGCTTGTGGGCCGCTGGTGTGTACTATCCCCGTATGCCCCAACTCCACCCGACCATCACCCTGACGCCCCGCTCGCCCTTCAATCCCGGCCCGATGCTCGGCTACCTCAGCCGCTCGCCGCTCGAGCCGCTCGACGTGGTGATGGACGGTCGCTATCGACGCGCCGTCCGTCTCGGCGGCCGGCCGGTCCTGCTGGAGATCGCGCCGGGCGGCACGCTCGACGCTCCTCTGCTGACGGTGAGCATCCTGGCCGTGGGGGATGGCGATCTGGACGATCCGCGGCTGCTGGCGTGTGCTGCCGCCGAGGCGGCCCGCTGGTGGCGGATCGACCAGGAGCCGGCCGAGCTGTTGCCGATCGCCGAGCGCGATCCGGTCTTCGGGGCGCTGCTGGCCCGCCTGCACGGCGCGCGCGCTCCGTTGATGCCCTCGCCCTTCGAGTGCCTGGTGTGGGCCATCCTCGGGCAGCAGATCACCCTGGCCTTCGCCTACAAGATGAAGCGGGCGCTGGTGGAGCGGTACGGCGATCACCTTGAGTACGAGGGCCGCACCTACCGGCTCTTTCCGGAGGCCGCCCGCCTGGCCGAGGCCGACCCTGCCGACCTCCGCGAGATCCAGTTCAGCCGCCAGAAGAGCGACTACGTCCGTGGGCTGGCGGCGCTCGTGGCCGAGGATCGCATCCCCTGGGAGCACCTCGCCGACGCGCCGTCTGAGGACGCTATCACGACGCTGACGGCCCTGCGCGGCGTCGGGCGGTGGACCGCCGAATACGTGTTGATGCGCGGCCTCGGCCACCCCGACGTGATCCCGGCCGCTGATGTCGGATTGCAGGTTGCCATCGGGCCAGCCTACGATCTCGGCCGCAAGGCGACCGAGCAGCAGGTCCGCGCGCTGGCCGAGAACTGGCGACCGCGCCGCAGCCACGCTGCCTTCGCCTGGTGGTGGAGCAGAAGCGCCCTGTCAGCGTGAGGGCGGAACGGCTGGTGCTCGATGACCCTCGCCATCCTGGCGGATGACCTGACTGGCGCCTGCGACTCGTCCGTGCCGTTCGCGCGGCGCGGCCTTGCGACGCGCGTGCTGCTGTCCCCGCGCCCGGTCCCGCTCGGGCGGACCGACGGCGTGGACGTGGTGGCCCTCGACGCCGACACCCGCCGCCTGAGCCGGCGGCTGGCCGTCGCCCGGACGGCCGTCGCGGCCCGCTCGTTACGCTCCCCAGACCCTGCCGAACCGACGCGCCTGTTCAAGAAGGTCGATTCGACGCTGCGCGGCCACGTCGGGCCGGAGCTGCTGGCCTGCATGCGGGCCTGGGACACGCCGCTGGCGCTGCTCTGCCCGGCCTTCCCGGCGACCGGGCGCTGGGTCCAGGGCGGCGAGATCTTCGTGGACGGGCGTGGATCGTTGGGGAAGGTCGCGCAGCTTGCCGGGCTGCCTGCCGACCGCCGGACCGGCGTCCTGGATCTGGCTGCGCTGCGGGGCGGCGTCGAGGCCGTTGGCGAGCGCCTGCAGGCGCTGTCAGCATCTGGGGCGCGCGTGGTGGTGGCCGATGCGGACACGCCCGGCCACCTCACGACGCTGGTGGCCGCCGCGATGGGCCATCCGCAGCCCGTGCTGCTGGCCGGCGCGGGCGGGCTGGCGGCGGCGCTGGCCGAGTGGGAAGTCCAGGTGCGTGCCGAGCGCGGGGCGGCCCCCGTGGCGACGCACACGCTGCCGTTGGCGCCGGCCGCCGCCGAAGATGGCCCTCCCTGGCTGGTTGTCGCCGGCAGTCAGACCGAGGTGACCGGGCACCAGGTAGTCGAGCTGGCGCGGGCCGGGGCGGAGGTGCTCGAACTTGACGTGGACGAATTGCTGGCGCGGCCGGCGCTGGCCGTGGCGGCCGGCCGGCGCGCGGTGGGCCTGCTGCGCCAGGACGTGACACCCGTGCTGCGGCTCGTGGTCACGCCCGGTGCGGCGGGTGCGCCCACGCGCGGCCTCTCCCTGGACGAGCGCGCGGCCCGGGCGCTGGCCCGCGCCTGTCGCACGGTGGTGGAGGACACCACGCCGGGCGGTCTGTTCCTGACCGGCGGCTCGACGGCCCGGGCCTGCCTGCTGGCGTTGGGCATCTCGGGGTTGCGCCTGGAGCAGGAGCCGCTGCCGGGCATCGCAGCCGGCGTCGCGATCGGCGGCGTCTGGGACGGCCGGGCCGTCATCACGAAATCTGGCGGCTTCGGCGCCCCGGATGCCATGCGCCGGCTGGTCCGGCCGCGCTCGCCGTCGCGCGTGTCGCTGCCCACGGCCCGCCGCACCCCGCCGGTCGCCTAGCACAGCTTGGTCGAATAGCATCCGGAGTCCGAGCCGGGATCACCTCACCCCCCGGCCCCCTCTCCGGCGCGGAGAGGGGGCCGGGGGGTGAGGTAAACCTGATCGGGGTGCTGTACGTCAGGCTAACGCCCGAATGACCTCCGCCTCGCTGTACTAGTGGGTCACGCTGCAATTGCGTGAAGATGGTCGGCTTTGCTGATCCGGCTCCCCCTCTCCCGCGTGCGGGGGAGGGGGTCGGGGGGTGGGGGGTTCAATCGAATGCAGCGTGACCCACTAGCACAACGGGCTCTTCATTGTGCTGCGACTGGCACCCGGTGATACTTATAGATTCTGGACGGACCGAACGAGTTGACAGTGGCCGCTCAGTCCAGGGCGATTGCACGTTGGGCGGGCCGTGCAGCATGGTCGGGGCTTGAAAGCCCCGCCTACCATCCTGCAGTCGCTTCGCGACGCTCCTGTCTCATCTGTTGCCGCTGCTCCCGGCGCCCGTCGCGCAGCGACGGGGTGAGTGTAGGCGGGGGTTTCAACCCCCGCCTGCGCGTTTCACCGCGTTGCGGGAACATCAACGAACGTGCAATCGCCCTGCCGCTCAGTCGCTCTTCGCTACGAGTCGCGCTGCCGATGCACCGGACGATGAAGGTATCCGCCGCACATGGGAGATCGCGATCTGATGACCCCTCATGAGTACGTCAACGAGATCGAGCGGCGATTTCAGTCGGACGAGCCTCGGCAGGCGTACGCGCTCTGGCTGGAACAGGGCTCGGCGCAGTGCGAGCAGGACATGACCGTAGATGATCGGCGGCGGCTGCGCCGCCTCCTGCACATTCTCATGCAGATGGCCAGTGGCCTCGGGTGGGACAAGGTCGGAGACACATCCACAGGGACGACCCGTCAGACGGCTTGACTCACGAGACTGCCGTCACGTCCAGAAGGCCGCGTCGGTGCCGTGCTTCTGGGCCGTTTCGGCCGCTCGCTCGCGCAGCCGGTTGACCGTCGCCGCCGCTTCGACGGCACTCACGCCGAAGCGGTGAAGCGTGTGCCGCGTCATCTCCAGCGCCAGCTCCAGCTCGCCCAGGACCGCCTCGCTGGCCCCCCGCTTCTGGAGCGTCGCCAGCTCCGCGAGACTGTGCGTCCGCACCAGCACATCCAGGTCTTTCCGATGCTGGCGCACCTGCTCCACGATCCGTCGAGCTGCCAGGGCGTCAGGCATCGCCACGATCAACGCATGCGCCCGTTCGATGCCGGCCCGCTGCAGCAGCACCGTATTCTCGGCGTTGCCGATGAAGGCCGGCACCCCCTGCTCGCGCAGGGCTCGCACGAGGCGCGGATCCTGGTCGATCACCACGAACTGCACGTTGCGCCGCGCCAGCGCCTCGCCGATCACCTGCCCCACCCGGCCGTAGCCGCAGATGATCGCGTAGCGCCGCCGCCCGAGCGCCTCGACCGGCAGCTCTTCGCCCGGGTCAAACGCGCCCGGCCGATCCAGCCGGCGCACCAGCGGGACCATCGCCGACAGGAGCGGCGGCGCCAGGATCGTGCTGAGCGCCGAGCCGGCCAGCATCGCGTTGAACGCCGTCGTGCCGACAACCTCCAGCTCTGCGCCCACAGACGCCAGCAAGAACGAGAGCTCGGCGGCCTGGGCCAGCACCACGCCGGTCAGCACGGAGGTCCGCAGGCCGCGCCGCGACAGGCGGATCAGCAGGGCGATCACCGCGCCCTTGACCAGCACAATCAGCACCAGCGTCGCAGCCACCAGCAGCACGTTCTGCACGATGAACATCGGATCGACGAGCATCCCCACCGAGACGAAGAACAGGCCCGCCAGGATGTCGCGCAGCGGCTCGATCTCGCCGAGGATCTGGTGCGACAGGTCCGACTCGCTGACCAGGACGCCTGCGACGAACGCCCCGAGCGCAATCGAGATCCCGAACAGCGAGGCCACGAGCGCCGCCCCGAGCGCCGTTGCGCCGACGGCCAGGATGAACACCTCGCGGTTCCGCAGCAGCGCCACCTGCTCGTAGATGCGCGGCAGGACGAACAGCCCGACCGGGACCAGCAGCGCCAGGAAGACTCCCGCACGCCCCAGCTCCCAGGCCAGCTCCCAGCCGAGCGTATCGCTGCCGTGCGCCAGCGTCGTCAGCAGCACCACCAGCGCAATCGCCGCCAGATCCTGCACCGTGGCCCAGGCGAACGCCAGCCGGCCATACTCCACGCCCGTCTCGCCGCGCTCCTCCAGGACCTTGCTCAGGACGGTCGTGGACGAGATCGCCACCACTGCCCCAAAGAACAGCGACTCGACCCGCTGCCACCCGAACAAGAGGCCGGCCGCGTAGCCGATCCCCACCAGCAGAACGACCTGCACCAGCCCGCCGACGATAGTCATGGCGCCGGCGCGCAGCAGGTCGCGCAGGGAGATGTGCAGGCCCACGGCGAACAGCAGGAACACGATGCCGAGGTCGGCCAGGGCGGCGACCGTCGCGTGGTCCGCTACGAAGCCGGGCGTGTACGGCCCGATCAGCACGCCGGCCACGATGTAGCCGATCAGCAACGATTGGCGCAGCCAGACTGCCACAACCGCCCCCAGGAAGGCGGCTGCGAGCGCCAGCACCATGTTCAGAAAGAGGGAGGAGATCTCCACCGGCGCCTCGCGTTCAAGGGTTGGATGCATGTCTGCGACAAGCCTGTCATCCTGAGCGCAGCGAAGGATCTCCCAAACGAGGCGGTCAAGGTTGGGAGATCCTTCGCTGCGCTCAGGATGACAAGCAGGTGGCACGTGAACAATCTGGACTACGCGTTCGACAGAATCTCGATGTTCGCTCCCGTGGATGGCCGCGACAGATCGCTCGCCAGGAAGACGACCGTCCGTGCAACGTCGGCCGGCGTCGCGAGCGCCTTCAGGCCGTGCCCGGCCTGCCGCAGCATCTCGGTCTCGACGGCCCCCGGCGAGACCGCATTGACGCGAATGTCGTACGGCTTCCCTTCAACGGCGAGGATATCAGACAGCGCCAGCAGGCCGGCTTTCGAGACGTTGTACGCTGCCAGCCCGGGGAACTTCTCCGGGCCGCGCACCCCGCTCAGCGAGGCGATGCTGACGATACTGCCGCCCGCCGGCTGCTGCGCCGCCATCTGCCGGAACGCCGCCCGCGAGCAGAGGTATGCGCCGCGCAGGTTGACCCCCAACACCGTATCCCAGAGGGCTGGCTCAAGCTCCAGGAACGGCGCTCGACCGAGCATCGCCGCGTTGTTGACGAGGATGTCCAGCCGCCCATGCGCCGCCACCGTCTCGCCGACCAGCCGTTCGACGAACGCCTCGTCGCTGATGTCGCCGGCCAGCGCCGTGATCCCAGCTGTCTGCGCGGCGACCTCCGCCAGCTCAGCCTCGGAGCGGGCGCAGGTGGTGACGGCGGCCCCAGCCTCGGCCAGCAGCTCGGCGGTGGCCCGCCCGATGCCGCGCCCGCCGCCCGTCACGATGGCGACCTTTCCGGCCAGTCTCCACGGATCGGCAGTCACGGCAACACGCTCCTTCGTCGCCCGGCTCGGGCGTCGCCCGGCTTGGGCGCATCATGCTGTACAGAGGTCACGCTGGCGGTGCGGGGCAGGCTGGTGTGCGGCGGCAGTCAGCGGCTGGCAGGCGTCCCGCCGAGCGCATGTTGGTACACGCGCGCATACGCCGTCGCCATCGCGGCCAGGCTGAACCGCTCGACAGCCCACGCTCGGCATGCCGTGCGGTCCAGTGTCAATGCCTGCCGCACCGCCTGGACGAAGCGCTCATGATCCCCCGGCGGGACCACCAGCCCGCTTCGACCGTCGGCGATCACCTCTCCCAACCCGCCGAGATTGTACGCAACGACCGGGCACCCGGCGGCCTGGGCCTCGCTGGCCACCAGCCCGAACGGCTCCGGCCAGCGGACGGGCAGCAGCAACGCCGCCGCGCCGGCCATCAACCGGAACAGCTCGGCGCGGGGGCGCGTCCCGACATACGTCGCACCGGCGGGCAGCGGATCGCCGGGCCGCCACGCGAGCGAGGTCCGGGCCTGGGACAGCACCGCACGCTCGGCGAACGACGGGTCGTACTGGCCGCCCGCCAGCACCAGCGGCAGCCCGATCTCCCGGGCCACCTGGATCGCGAGGTCCGGCCCCTTCTCCGCCACCAGCCGTCCCGCAAAGAGCAGGTAGCGCCCGGGCGCGGGCTGAAATGGCACCGACTCCACGTCGATGCCGTTCGGCACGACGTCTGGGACCGGCACGCCCTCCGCACGCCACGCAGCCGCTGTTACTTCGGAGACGGTCACGAGGTGGGCTGGCCAGTGGGGATCGGTGGCGGCGGCCCGGGCAGCAGCCGTCACGGCCGGGTCGAGCGGCGGCAGGTGCAGCGTGTGGCAGACGGCCTGCTGCGCCCCGCCCAGCCGCCTGAACACCGGGGCATCGTAGGCGTGGGCGTGGGCCACGTCGATGCCGCTGCCGGCCTCGTCCAGCCACCGCCGCACGATGCCGAAGGCGCGGTCCTGCTCGTCCAGGTCGGACCGCACTCGCTGAACGGCGCCCTGATCGAACCGGGCCGGCGTCAGGCGGCGACTGTCGATCCCGAGCACGGGTGTGTGGACGCCGTCCACCTGTGAGCCATCGGCTGCCAGCAGGGTGACCTCGTGGCCGGCCCCCAGCAGCCCACGGGCAAGGTCCGTCACGAACGCCTGCGCCCCGCCGATGGGGGTCTCTCGGTCCGAGATGGGCGTGACGAGCGGGGCAACCAGCGCGATTCTCACGCCGAGATGGTACCCGCCCGCTATCACGACGTGGCACGCAGCATGAAGCTGGCCTGAAATAGGGACGTCTGGGCACGTCCTTTCGTTCATAGTGAGCGAGGGGCCGTGTGTGTGCCCGAGCGCCTGCCGTGGTCGCGCGCGGATCGCAGCCTGGAGGGCATCGCCCATGGCCGAGCCGGACCGTCAACCGCCCCTGGAGCGAGGCGGCTCCCGCTGGTCGGCAGTCGCCAGTCTCCTGGGGCTTGTCGCCTGCGGCGTGGCGTTCTTCGTCGCCGTCCAGATGATCGGAGCCGAGCGCCTCCAGGCGATGGTGACGGCGTCCGGCCCGCTCGCGCCGGTGGTCTTTGTCCTGATAAAGGCGTTGACTGTGGTGATCACGCCGCTTTCGGGCACGCCGTTGCGGCTGGCGGCGGGCGCCCTGTTCGGCTTCTGGGAGGGCGTCGCGCTGAGTGTGCTTGCGAGCGTTCTCGGCGGCAGCATCAACTTCTGGATCGCGCGGCGGTTCGGGCGGGGCGTCGTGGCGCGGCTGCTCGGCCCTCGGACGCTCTGGCGCGTCGAGCCGATGCTGGATCGCCTGGGCACCTGGAAGGCGTTGATCCTCGCCCGCGTTGTGCTGGCGCCGCTCTGGGACGTGCTCAGCTACGGCGTCGGGCTGACCCGCCTGCGCTTCCGCACCTACGCCACCGTGGCGCTCATCGGAGACGTGATCCCCACGATGATCCTGGTCGGCGTCGGCACGAGTGTGATGGAGGTCGGCGTCCTGGAGACGGGCACGGCCGGCGCGCAGTCGGTCGAGTCGCTCGCGCCGACCATCGCGCTGCTGCTGGGGCTCGGCGTGGGGGCGCTGGTGATGGGTGGACTGGCCGTGCTGTTGCGGCCACGGCTGGCGCGGCTGCTGGGCCGCCCGGCCGCCGATGCGGGCCTGGCGGCGGACACGGCGGCTCCCCGGCCGCGCCAGCGCCGGCTGACGCTCGGCCTCAGCCGGTCGAAGCGGGGCGCTCGAGGAGCTGCTTGAGGTTCACCAGGGACTGATCGAAGTCCCGCTGCATCTGCGGCCCGGCGACGCTCTCGGCGAGGCCCGTCAGCAGCCCGGCCGCGAGCTTGTACTCGAAGCTCGCGCGGAGCCGGGTGCCGGCCCCTTCGGGGATCAGCTCGCTGGCGCTGCTGGTCATCACCTTGCCGATGGAGACCCCGCCAACCGAGATGCCGCCGGCCGTCTCATTCTGAACAGCCAGCCGCTTCGGCGCATCGAAGACGGTGCAGCGGCCGAGCAGCGTCTGGCGCATCCCGAACGCCTCGACGACCGTCTCCGTCGTCGTGCCGACGCCCACCGCGCCAGCGCTGGTCCTGGTCACCGAGATGACCCCTGGCGTCCACTCTGGCAGCCGCTCCGGCTGGGCCAGAAAGGCGAACAGCGTCTCCGGCGACACGTTGATGACGACTTCGCGCGCAATTCGCCCCACGCCTACAGGCTCCCCGTGCCAGGTTCCCACCACGCGCCGGACGGCGCACGGCGCCCAGGACCGAATATGGTCGCTCTCATCATGCCTGTGCCGTCGCCCAGAGACAAGGAATCAGGCGATGACGGCGGCCGGGCGATGGCACGTTGGGCGGGTCGTGCAGCGTGGTCGGGGCTTGAAAGCCCCGCCTACGATCCTGCAGTCGCTACGCGACGCGCCAGTCGCACCAGTGCCGGCCGTTCCCGACGGCCGTCGCGCAGCGACTGAATGACTGTAGGCGGGGACTTCAGTCCCCGACCGCCCGTTCCATGATGCTTCGGGTACACCAATGAACATGCGATCGCCCTGATGCTGCTACCAGTGCAATCGTATGTTGAGCGCGTCGTGCCGCCTCGTCGGGGCTTGAAAGCCCCGCCTACGATCCTGCAGTCGCTGCGCGACGCCCCGGTCTCACCTGTTGCTGCTGTTCCCTGTGTCCGTCGCGCAGCGACTGAATGACTGTAGGCGGGGGTTGAAACCCCCGCCTGCGCGCCGTACGATGGGTTGGGAACACCAACGAACATGCAATTGCCCTGGCGATGACGGCGGCCGGGCGATGGCACGGTCAGGCCAGCACCTCCTGGCGGTCTGCGAGGTCCGCCAGGGCACGCTCGCGGAGGTCGCCAAGCTGCCCGCTCTCGATCGATTCGAGCACGTCCAGGAACGCCTGGGCCGTCTCGACGCGCGGCAGCACCACGTAGTCTGCGCCCTCGGCGTACATCTGGCGGGCGCGGTCCAGCGTCTCGGCTGAGAGGATCACGCGGGCCTCAGGATTGAGGCGGCGGATCTGGCGCAGCAGGTTCAGGTTGTCGGTGCCGCGCAGGAAGTCCTCGGAGACAGTCGAGATGACGACGCTCGCCCGCTCGATGCCGACGTGCTCCAGGGTATCGAGATGGCTGATGTCGCCGTAGACCACGGGGATCTCAAGCTCGGTGAGCTTGCGGTAGACCTCTGGGCTGAAATCCACGACCAGCGCATCGTGCCC
This sequence comes from Chloroflexota bacterium, assembly GCA_020850535.1. Taxonomy (NCBI): domain Bacteria; kingdom Bacillati; phylum Chloroflexota; species Chloroflexota bacterium. Next base: position 11,207 of record JADZEM010000203.1, on the reverse strand, counting down.
CTTCGAGGAGCCTTGCGCCTGGTAGACCAGCGAGCTGGCGACGCGGTGGAACCCGACCACCACCAGCGCCGCTCCGTGCGCGTGGCCCGGCTCGCCGTCGTCGCCGCGCCGCATGCGCTCCGGCAGACCGATGGCCCGCAGCGTGTGGACGAGCTTGTGGGCGATGGCATGGTTCGCCATGATCATGTACGTCGAGATGGTCGAGGTGATGACCAGCGTCAGGGCGAGGATCGATGCAACATCCCGCCCGACGTGCCCGAGCGAGAGGCCGACCGCCACGATGACCAGCGCGAACTCGCCGGCCTGCGCCAGTGACAGCGAGCAGAGCGACCCGACCCGCGAGCCGTACCCCAGCAGGTAGAAGGCTGGCCCGATCGTGAGAAAGCGGCTGGCGATGACGAAGGCCGACAGCGCCAGCGCCACCAACACGACCTGGACCGAGTCGATCTGCAACTGCATGCCAAGCGCCACGAAGAAGAGGGTGACGAAGAAGTCGCGCAGGCTGCGGATCTTGGCGACGACGTCCAGGCTGTACGGGAACGCCGAGAGCGTGACGCCGGCGATCAACGCCCCCATCGCGATGGAGAAGTCCGCCAGCATCGCGAGGTAGCCGACGATCAGGCACCAGCTGATGGCCGAGATCATCACGATCTCAGGGCTCTTCGCGACGAACTGGAACAGCGCAGGCAGGACGAACCGCGACACCAGCAGTGCCCCCGCCACCAGCCCCAGGCCGCTCAGGACCGAGATCGCGATGGGCACCACCGAGGGGTTGTCGAGGTTCGGCTGGAGGGCCAGCACCACGATGGCCAGCACGTCCTGCATCAGCAGGATGCCGAGCGTCAGGCGGCCGTCCACCGTGTCAAGCTCGCTCTTGTCCGAGAGCAGCTTGACCACGATCATCGTGCTGGAGAACGCCGAGGCGACACCCAGGTAGAGCGCCGGCAGCCCGCTGAACCCGAGCAGCACGACGAACAGTGCCGTGAGCACGGCGCAGGCGACCACCTGGAACGTTCCGACCAGCGCGCCGATGCGGCCGGAGCTGACCAGCTTCTTGAGGTCGATCTCCAGGCCGACGATGAACATCAGGAACGCCAGCCCCAGCTCCGAGATCTCGGAGATCGCTTCCTCGCTGTGGACCAGCCCGAAGATGGGCGGCCCGATCAGCAGCCCGGCCCCGATGTACGCCAGCAGCAACGGCTGCCGCAGCACCCGTGCCAGGTAGGCCAGGACCGTCGCCGCCACGATGGCCAGCCCGATGTCAAAGAGGATCCCCGAATGGTGCATGCCCAACCTCGTCCCTGCGGCGTACGGAGCGCCGGGGAGATTCCAGCGTAGCGTTGACTCAGGCAGCCCTGCCCGGGCAGTCGGCCGTGTCCGTGACCACTCCCAGCACCAGTACCTCGGCGCGGCGTCGCATGATGGCCGCCGCGCTGCTGCCGGGCGTCGAGAGCGTCACCCAGCCGCCATCGAGCGCGTAGCTTCGGACGAGCCGCTGGGTGGAGCCGTGCCGCACCAGCTCCACCCAGACGCGATCTCCGGTGGTAGGCTGGCGCGAGCGGTCAACGTGGACGACGCGGCTCGCGCCGAGGCCGGCCAGCCGGGCCTCGTCCTCGCTGAGGTCGAGGATCACATGATTGGCGGTATTCTGAGGGCATGGGCGGGCCTGAGAGATCGGCGGTGCGCCCGTGGATGGTCGAGTCATCTTGTGTGCCATGCTCACGCTCCTGCGTGCTCACGCTGTTGCGTGCCGGTGTCTGCCTGAACCGAGGACGGTGCGCGACTACTCCAGAGTCCCAGCTCCGGCCGGCGACGGCGACGACGCGGCTCACGCTGTACGCCGCGTGGCCGTCCGGGTCCGCGCCGAGCCCGGGTCTGCCGAGCCCGGGTCTACTGGGGCGATGCTGAGGGCGCAGACGACGGCGGAGCGCGCACGGCAAGCTGACCGTGCGCGGGGGAGAGTGGCGGAAGCCAGCGGAAGGGCAGGACGGTGGCCACGCCAGCGACGAGCGCCGACGTCATCGCCGGAATCCCCGGCGTCAGCGAGAGCCCGATGCGCTGCCGGCTCTCGCTGACGCTGGCGCCGATCAGGACGCGCTGCGGACCCGTCAGCGCAAGCGGCGGCGAGGCCGGCGGCCAGGACGCCACAGACCAGAAGACCGGGGCGCCAGGGCGCTCGTGCGCGAGGGCGTCAGCGGGGACACGCGCACCCGCCCACTGGCCGCTGGAGAGGCTCAGGCCAACCAGCCCCAGGCTCAGGCCGGCGAGCCCCAGGCTCAGGCCGACCAGTAAGACTGCCGCGCAGACCGGCAGCGCCGCGTGCTGCACGCGGCGGCTGGCAACCTGACGATGCTGCTGTCGGCGGCGCATGCGCGCTCCCGAGACGAACCCGCTCCCCGTGGCCGCCACGAGCACCGCGACCTTGTGCCCGATGGTACCCGACGCCACACCCCGCGGGCACATCAGTGCCGGCCAGACGACAGATGCACGCGGGCGATGCCGTGCGCTAGCCTGACGCCGACACAAGCATCAGACCTGTGAGATGGAGCGCCCGCATGCAGATGCACGACGTCGTCAGCAACGAAGAGATCATTCAGGAAGCGCGCCGACGCATGGACCAGGGATCCTGGGACTACCTCGTTGGCGGCTCGGAGTCCGAGACGACCCTTCGCCGGAACCGCCTCGCCTTCGACAAGGTGGCGTTCCGTCCGCGCATCCTCGTGGACGTGACCACGATGGACCCCTCCACGACGCTCCTCGGTCACACGCTGCGGATCCCGGCCATCCTGGCGCCGATTGGCTCGCTGCAGCTGTTCGATCCAGAGGGCGCTGTCGCGGCGACGCGGGCGGCCACCGAGTTCGGGATCATGCACGCGATCAGCTCGGTGACCCAGCCGGCGCTGGAGGAGACGCAGGCGGCCACCTCGACCCCGAAGATCTTCCAACTGTACGTCCACGGCGACATGGACTGGGTCGAGCAGATCATCAGGCGGGTCAAGCGGGCGGGCTACGCGGCGCTGGCCCTGACGGTGGACGTGGCCCACTACAGCCGCCGCGAGCGCCCGATGCTGACCCGCTACCTGCCGCCCTCGCGGCGCGGCGCTCCGAGCCGCTCGTTCCAGGCCGGGCTGACCTGGGACACGATGGAGCGCATCCGCGACCTGGCTGGCCTGCCGTTCATGGTGAAGGGTATCCAGACGGCCGAGGACGCCGAGATCGCGGTGGCGCGCGGGGTGGACGTGCTGTGGGTCTCGAACCACGGCGGCCGGCAGATCGACCACGGGCTGGGCAGCCTGGACACCCTGCCGGAGATCGTGCAGGCGGCCAAGGGGAAGGCCAGCATCGTGGTCGACGGCGGCGTGCAGCGCGGCAGCGACATCCTCAAGGCCGTGGCGATGGGCGCGGACGCGGTGGCGCTGGGCCGGATGCAGGGCTGGGCGCTGGCGGCCGGCGGACAGGCTGGCGTGGTGCGGATGCTGGAGATCCTCGAAGACGAGATGGTCTGCTCGATGGCGCTGGCCGGCTGGCCGACGCTCGGCCACCTGACGCCACGGTCGGTGTGCGCGGCGGACCCGGTGACGCCGCCGCACGAGATGAGCGCCTGGGTGAACATGCCGGTCGGGCGCATCCTGTAACGTCGAGGTTGCCTCACCGCCCGACCCCGCTCCGCGCCATCGTCCCGAGCGGAGTCAGCAGCCATCATCGCCGCCATCCCGACCGCAACGAGACACGAGCCACACACTGCTCGTCATCCCGACCGCGGCGAGGAACCCGCCCCCACTGTCATCCCGACCGCGGCGAGGAACCCGCCCCCACTGTCATCCCGACCGCGGCGAGGACCGAGCGAAGTGGAGGGATCTTCCTCGGACACAGTGCGCGTCAAGGGGGAAGATCCCTCGACTTCGTTCGCAAGCTCACTCCGCTCGGGATGACAGGTTCGGGTGCAAGCTCACTCCGCTCGGGATGACGGGTTCGGGTGCAGAGTCACTCCGCTCGGGATGATGTGCCGGGATTCGCTCGTATCTCGCGATGCTCACGGTGGCGGGATACGAGACGATTCGGCAGTCTCACCTGGTGCGAGGCTGTCCGGTCAGCCGAGACGGACCTCGCAGCCGCGCGCCGACGACTCGGCGATGGCATCCACGAAGCGGTGCAGGCTCACGGCGTCGTCGAAGGTCGGGGTGCAGGGCCGCCCGGTGCGGATCGACTGCGCGAACAGCGCGTACAACTGCCCGACGTTGAACGGATCGCCGCGCGGGAACTCTGGCGGCACGGCGTCGAAGCGGGTGGGGATCGGCAGGTCGGCCAGATCGTGACTGCCGCGTGCGCCCCGCACCCGCGGCATCTCGCCGCGCTGCGATGAGACAGAGCCCGTCGCCACCAGCGTCCCCTCGCGACCGAAGAACTCCATCCGCAGCCCGCCGCCGGCCCAGGGCATCGCGCCGACGTGGACCGAGGCCACCGCGCCGCCGGCCAGCCGGCCACTGACCAGCACGTTGTCGGGCGCGGTCACGTCCACCATCCGCTGCGTATCCGTCTCGAACCACTGGGGTGACTGGGTGGTCACCAGCGCGCTGACGCTCACGAACTCCCCGGCGACGAAGCGGAGCGCGTCGATGACGTGGCCGTTGGCGATCGTGAGGGTTGTCGCGCCGAGGCTGGCGTCTCGCGACCAGGTGCGGCTCGACGGGCGTTCGAGCGAACCATCACGGAAGCAGGAGACGTGGCAGGCCAGCACCTCCCCGACGTAGCCGCTGGCGATCAGCTCCTTCAAGTAGAGGATGGCGGGGCTGGCCCTGGACTGGAGGCCGACCGCCGTCTGCACGCCTCGGGCCTGTGCCAGCGCTGCCAGCTCCTCGGCCTCGGCGGTCGTCCGGCCCAGCGGCCATTCGGTGTAGACGTGCTTCCCGGCCTCGATGGCGGCCCTGGTCGGTCCCTCGTGCGACGGCACCCTGACGACGACGGCGACGGCGTCGATCTCCGGCGAGCGAACCAGCTCGCGGTAGTCGTGGAACGCGAGCTTGGCGCCGAACGCCTCGCGCGCCTCCTTGGCCGTCTCGGGTCGGGTGGTGCAGACGGCGGTGATCTCGACATCGGGGCTGGCGAGCAGGGCCGGGAAGTGCGACTGCGAGGCCCAGCCCGAGTGGACGTTTGCGCCGACGAACCCGAGGCGAATCTTCGGTGCCACGAGTGCTCCTCCTCTGGATTGGTGGGCTGACTGCGCCCGCGCTCCCCGCTGCTCGATAGCGACGATGCCGGCCAGTATGGTCCGGCCCACACGCCTCACGCGCAACAGCGTGCGACCGCCGGTCTACGGGCAGGGTAGCACGCGGCAGATGGCCGTTCGACCGGGCTTGACGCCACGGATCAGATAGGGCACCCTCTGCCGGCATGTCGATCACTGGTGGCGTCGCCCGCTCACCGATACGGTGCAGGGGAGGCCCACGTCGCTGCGAGGGAGCAGATGGCACGAATCTACATCCTCGGCGCTGGCACCCCCACCCCGACCGCCGAGCGGTTCGGCTCGTCGTACGTCGTCAACGTGGGCGACGAGTACTTGATGTTCGACTGCGGCCCTGCAGCCACCCACAAGCTCGTCAAGGCCGGCCTCTGGCCCACGAAGATCGACTACCTCTTCTTCACGCACCACCACTTCGACCACGATGTAGACTATCCGTGCTTCCTGCTGTGTCGCTGGGACCAGGCGGCCGGCAAGGCGAACGAATTGCAGGTGTTCGGGCCGCCACCCACCACCGAGTTCACCCGCCGGATCCTGGACAAGGAGGTCGGGGCGTTCGCCCATGACTGGATCGCGCGGGTGAACGCCCCGACCAGCCAGCAGGTCTACGTCAACCGAGGCGGCGTGCTGCCCCGGCTGCCCCCGTCAGTCGCTACCTTCGACATCGGCCCCGGGCTGGTGTACCAGCAGGACGCCTGGAAGGTAACGGCCGCCCCGGCCGAGCACGTCCAGCCCTGGCTCGACTCGCTGGCCTACCGCCTGGACACGCCCGAGGGCAGCGTCGTGTTCACCGGCGACACCCAGCCCTGCGAGACGGTCATCGAGCTGGCGCGGGGCGCGGACGTGATGCTCTGCATGTGTTGGGACAACCAGGAGATCATGAACACGAACGGCGAGAACGTCGGGCAGTGCGGCACGACGGGCGCGGCCGAGATGGCTCAGGCGGCCGGCGTCAAGAAGCTGGTCCTGTCCCACATGGGGCCGCACCTCTCGCAGCACGGCCCGCTGGAGAAGGGTATCGGGGACGTCCGTGCGATCTTCGGCGGCGAGATCCTGTTCGCCGAAGAATTGCTGTCGTTCGACCTGTAGTTGGAGGTCGTGCCGCCTGACTACGCGGCACGACCCGTTACCGATTCGTCAGGCGATCTCGGTGCGGCGCTTGACCTTCGACTCGTCCAGCTCGTAGCCGAAGCCCGGGCCGGCCGGCAGCTCGAAGTAGCCGTTCTTCGGGGCGTACCAGTCGCGGTAGAAGTGCTGGACGTTGACGTTGATCTTGCCGCCCCACTCGCCCAGCGGACAGGTCCGCTCGGTGTTGGCGAACAGGAAGTGCAGGTTGTTCCGACACGACTCGTTGGCGTGCGGTACCACCGGCATCCCGTAGGTTGACGCCAGCGCCGCGATCTTCCGCATCTCGGTGATGCCGCCCGCCGCGTTCGGGTCCGGCTGGAGGACCGTCGCCGCGCCGCTCTCGATGATGACCCGGATCTGCCAGCGGGTGTAGAAGTGCTCCCCGAACGCAATCGGGATGCTGGTCGAGCGGGCCAGCTTGGCGTGCGCGTCCAGATCGTCGAAGTTGAGCGGCTCCTCCAGCCAGGTCGGGCGGAACTCCTCCAGCCGCCGCGCGAGGTCGATCGTGTAGAGGATCGAGTTCGGCTTCGGGTCGGAGAGCAGGCAGTCCACCATGATGTCGATGTCCGGCCCGACAGCCTCGCGCACGGCCTTGACGAGCGCCACGTTGCGGCGCAGGCCGTCCTTGCCCTCGCGCTCGTTGGCCGGCACGTACCACTTCAGCGCCGTGAACCCCTGCGCCACGAACTCCTGCGAGCGCGCCGCCGCCCGCTCGGGGTCCGTCGAGAAGCCGAGCATGCCAGCGTAGGCGCGGACCCGGTCCCGCGTCGGGCCGCCCAGCAGCCGATAGACCGGCTCGTTCTTGGCCTTGCCGATGATGTCCCACAGGCAGAGGTCCAGCACCGCCAGATTCGCCATCCGCAGCCGATGGTAGGCGTTCTGGTACAGCTTCTCCCAGAGGTACTCGACGCGCACCGGGTCTTCGCCGATCAGCAGTTGCCCGAGCGCCAGCGTCTCGACCGTGCCGCCGCTGCTCAGGCCGGTGATGCCCTCGTCTGTCTCGATCTGGGTGTAGACCTGCCGGAACGGCCCGGCCTCGTTCGCCTGGAGCCCCTGCCGCGCGATCTCGTAGATCGCCATGCCGGAGCGCTCCTCGCCCTCGACCTCGAACACTCTGACCCGTGTGATCTTCATCGATCGTGCCCCCTGCAGTACTCACGGGGAGGGTACTCCAGCACGGGCACGGCTCGCGTTGGTGAGGCAGCCGAACGAGCGAAGGAAAGGCCCTCACCCGCCAGGGCGAGGGCCTCAGGCTCATGTGGCGCGGCGTTTGCAGCTACGGCGTCCCGTACACGATCCGGTAGATGCGGTTCGCCCGGTCGTCGGAGACCATCAGGCCGCCGTCCGGGGCCGTCACCACGTCGACCGGCCGTCCGAGCACCGTGTCGTCGCCGCGGAGCCAGCCCGTCGCGAAGTCGAATACCTGCCCCGTCGGCTGGCCGTTCGAGAACGGCACCCGCACGATCTTGTACCCGGTCGGATCGGTGCGGTTCCACGAGCCGTGGAACGCCATGAACAGGTTGCCCTGGTACGTCGAGGGGAACCGCGTACCGGTGTAGAACGCGATGCCCAGCGGAGCCGAGTGTGCCTGGAACGTCATCACGGGCGGGGTCACGCCGCCGCAACCGCCGGTGAAGCGGGTGTCAGGCGTCGTGCCGTTGGCGCAGCGCGGCCAGCCGTAGTCGGCCCCGTCGATCAGGCGGGACAGGATCTCGGCCGGGAAGTTGTCGCCCATGCCGTCGCGCTCGTTGCCGCTGGCCCAGATCTGGCCCGTGGACGGATGTCGGGCCAGGCCAACCGCGTTGCGCAGCCCCTCGGAGTAGACTCGGCCGCCGGTGCCGTCGGCGTTGAACTGCATCACCGTCGCGCGGCGAGCGTCGGTCTCGACGCAGGCATCACACGATGAGCCAATCGAGACGTACAGCTTGCCGTCCGACCCGACGATGATCGTCCGCGACCAGTGGACCGAGTCGCCGGGCAGCGCGGCCAGCCGCTGGGTCTGATCGCTGACCTTGTCGCCGTTGGTATCCCGCACCCGGGTGACGGAGTTCGTCTCCGCCACGTACAGGTAGCCGTTGTGGAAGACCAGCCCGTGCGGCTTGTTCAGGCCGCTGGCGAACGTGTAGACGCCGTCTGCCACACCGTCCTTGTTCGCATCCGGCAGCCGCACGATGCGCCCCTGGCTCGGCAGCGAGGCGTACAACTCGCCGTCTGGGCTGTAGGTCATGAAGCGGACGGCGGTCAGCCCGGTCGCAAAATCGTGCAGGCAGAAGCCAGACGGCACCGTGATGGAGCCGACGCTCGTCGAGCAGGTCGGCGGCGGGGCCGAGCCCGTCGTGGTCGGCGTCGGCGTCGGGGCGGTCGAGCCCTGCGCCCAGTTGAAGGAGATCTTCGCGCCGCCGCCCTTCTCGACGAACTCCACCTTCAGCTCATGCTCTTCGGCGACCACCCCCGGCGGGAACGAGCGCACAGCCGTGTACGTGCCCGGCCGGTTCGCCGAGTTGTCGATCAGCAGCGTGCCGTTCAGCCAGACACGGACGCCGTCGTCCACGTTCGCGGTGAAGGTGTAGTCACCGCTGATGGGGAACTTGAACCGGCCGACGTAGCGCACCGAGAAGCTGTCGACCGGCAGCGACGAGAACGGCGCGCCATACTGCCAGTCAGATGAGATCGGGGCGGCCTCGCAGCGCGCGGCCACAGGCGTCCCGCTGAGCGTAGTGTTCGCGAAGAACTCAGCGCGATACTGCCCCAGCGGACAGCTGGACGACGAGGTCGCGGTCGGGACAGGCGTCGAGGTGGCCGCCGACTTCGGCGTTGGCGTCCGGGTCGCCGTGGCGCCAGGCGTGGCGGTGCTGCCGGCCGTCGAGCGCGTCCAGCCGACCTCGATGGTGGCTCCGGCGGCCCCCTCGTAATAGTCAACCTCGATCTGGTGCGGGCCGTCCGTCAGCGTCCGCTGGATCTCCCAGCCCGCCGCCTGCGACTTCCACTGGTCGAGGATCGTCACGCCATCCACGCGCAGCCGCACGCCGTCATCTGAGAAGACGCGGAACGTGTACGTGCCGGCATCGAAATCGTGCGTGCCAGACCAGCGCACCGAGAAGTTGTCCGCGCCGATACCGCTCGCTGGCGCGTTCGTACCCCAGCGGTACGCGATCGGGCCAGACTCACAGCGGCTCAGCTTCGGCGTTCCGCTCAGCGAGGTGTTGTTGTAGTAGAGCGCACGGTACTGGTTTGTCGGGCAGCCGCTGGCAGAGGTTGCCGTAGGCGGCACGGACGTGGCGGTCCGCGTCGGCGTGCTGCTGGGGACGGGCGTCGCGGTGGCCGCCGACTTCGGCGTTGGGGTCCGGGTCGCCGTGGGGTCCGGGTCGCTCGGCAAGCCGCCGACCTTCTCCCAGCCGAAGATAGCCGTAGCCGACGCACTCCCCTCGTAATACTCGATGGTGATCTCATGCTCGCCGGCCGTCAGATCGCGCTGGCGGGAGAAGCTTCGCGACTGGCTCCGCCACTCTTCAAGCGTCTTGATGCCGTCAAGCCAGAAGCGAATGCCATCGTCAACCGTCGCCGAAAAGACGTAGGTGCCGGCATCGAAGCGAAACTTGCCGGACCAGCGAACGGAGAAGTTGTCAGCGGGGATGCCGCTGGCTGGGGCATCCGTACCCCAGCGGTAGTTGATGCGCGACTCACACCGCACGAGGGCCGGCGAGCCGCTCAACGACGGGTTGTTGAAGTACTCGGCACGGTACTGCCCGGTCGGGCAGCTGGTCTGCGCGAAGGCGGTCGAAAGGTCAGGCGCAAGCGGCGAATCGGTGGTTGTGGGATACGTTACCAGAAAAAGCACGAACAACAGGGACAGCAACGGACTGATGCGCATACGCGACAAAATCGGACTGCTCCGGGGGCGACAAGACCTGGAGACGTGCTCCTGGCACTGTCAGGCTCACGGCCAGCCGCCATCTCGTTGGGGGGCGCGAGAAGGTGGGGGCGTGGTACGGCTGGGGGGCGGCTTGGGCGGTCGACTTCACACCGCAAGCACAGAGGCTCGGCCGACCGTGGCGGGCTGCGCCGATGAAACCAGAACGCAACCGGATGCAGCAATGAACCATCTACGGTACGCAGCACTCATAGAAATGTCGCAGCCGTACAGAATCACGAGTCATGACCACACATACTGACGAGGGACGGTCACTATTTCGAGCAAACGGGGCATGTATCTCATGGGCCCGTAACCGGACTGTATCAAATCGAAACATTCCTTCGTCTGTTACTCGACTACTTGTCACAGGGTCTTCGAAATGATATCGCTGGTAGAGAACTCGTCCTCCACAGAAATCTCAAGCAGATCACAACCATATGCTGTCCCGCGGAGAACAGCCCGGCGACGAGCCATCTGCCTACGCTACCCATATCGCACTTCCGAGTCGGCGGCGTCACAAGTGTGCGTCGTATGCACTGACCATTGTTGCCGCTTCCGAAGGGCAGACTCAACGGAATGAGAACCACCGAACATTAGGCTTGGGTGAAGGACAGTCGTGGTTGGAGCGCAGGGGCGCGCGCTCCAACCGCGCAGGGGCGGACAACCCCGGTGACGGGGACGGGGGACAGGCCATCATGGGCGCGGCACGGCGTAGTGCGGCGGTACTTGTCGTTGTGCTCTGGCTGCTGGTGTCGGGGGCGCCAGCAGCGACGCACGCCGAGCGGGTCGGGCCGGGCGGTGCGCCGCCGGCCGGCAGCGGGAGCGTGGACGTCACGGGGTACGTGCGGGTCATCGACGGCGACACGCTCGAGGTCGGGATCGAGGGCAGCCGGATGGGGGTTGGCATCCTGGGGCTCGCCGCGCCGC
>JADZEM010000202.1 GCA_020850535.1 Chloroflexota bacterium | reverse complement strand
GCGGCGCGGCGAGCCCCAGGATGCCAACCCCCATCCGGCTGCCCTCGATCCCGACCTCGAGCGTGTCGCCGTCGATGACCCGCACGTACCCCGTGACGTCCACGCTCCCGCTGCCGGCCGGCGGCGCGCCGCCCGGCCCGACCCGCTCGGCGTGCGTCGCGGCTGGCGCCCCCGCGATCAGCGCGACCAACACCACATACACCAGCACTGCCCCACGCCGTGCTGCGACCCTGATGGCCTGTCCCCCGAAAATCGTCTGCGCTTAACCCCATCCGCACCCGCTCGGCGTCGCAACCCGTCGGTCACGCCAGCATCAGCATCTCATGTCGAGATTGCCATCTCATTGAGATCGCCGCTGTCCTGCGCGGCACTTTCTGTGCTGGTTGTGTCGACAACACTCGCGCATCAGTCACGCCCCTCAGCCACGCAGCGGGCGCTCTCGGCTCCCATCGTGCGGCGAGTGTCGAGCGCACGCGACCCACAAAGTACGCAGAATGACCCGCGGCCAGCACCCGAGACACGCGGACTGAAACCGGCTCGGACGGCGGACAAACAGACGCCCCGCCGACGCGATCTGCATCGGCGGGGCGTCCGCCTTGAGGGAGCGTTGCGGGTCAGGCGGCGACGGGCACCGTCTGGCTCGGGAGCGCCTCCCCGGCCTGGCGGGTGAAGGTGAGCGCGTCCTCCGCGCTCACGTCCACAAGCACCCGGTCGCCCTCGGCATACTCGCCGGCCAGCACCTGCTTCGCCAGCGGGTTCTCGACCTGCCGCTGGATCAGCCGGCGCAGCGGGCGCGCGCCGTACTCTGCGTCAAATCCGTTGCTCACCAGCCACTCGCGGGCCGTGTCCGTCAGCTCGAGCGTGAGCTTGCGCTCGGACAGCCGGCCGCGCAGGTCGCCGAGCATCTTCTCGACAATCGCCAGCAGGCTCTCCTTCCGCAGCCGATGGAACACGATGATCTCGTCGATGCGGTTCAGGAACTCCGGTCGGAACATATCCTTGAGCGCCGCCCGCAGCCGCTTCTCGATGGCCTGATCGGCGGCCGCCTCGGCGCTCGCCGCGGACCCGCCAGTCTGGAAGCCCAGGCTGTCGCGCCGCTTGGAGTACGCCTCGACCGAGCCGACGTTCGAGGTCATGATGATCACGGTATTGCGGAAGTCCACCGTCCGGCCGTGGCCGTCCGTCAGCCGCCCGTCGTCCAGGATCTGCAGCAGGGCGCCCCAGACCTCGGGGTGTGCCTTCTCGACCTCGTCGAACAGGATCACCTGATACGGCCGGCGGCGGACCGCCTCCGTCAGCTGACCGCCCTGGTCGTACCCCACGTAGCCGGGAGGCGACCCGAACAGCCGCGAGACGGTGTGCGGCTCACGATACTCGCTCATGTCGATGCGGAGCAGGGCATCCTGGTCGTCGAAGAGGAACTCGGCGAGGGTCTTCGCCAGCTCGGTCTTGCCGACGCCCGTCGGGCCAAGGAACAGGAACGAGCCAATCGGACGGCGCGGATCCCCGAGACCCGAGCGCGAGCGACGGATCGCGTCAGACACGGCCACAATCGCCTCGTCCTGATCGACCACCCGCACGTGCAGCGCCTCTTCGAGGTGCAGCAGCTTCTCGGCCTCCTCGGAGAAGATGCTCTTCACGGGGACGCCCGTCCACTCGGCCACCACCTCGGCCACATGCTCCGGCGTCACAACCAGTGTGTTGGCCTCGGCTGCCGCTGCCTCAGGGTGCTCCGTCTCGACCTGGAGCCGCTCCTGGCGCAGCTTGGCCGCCTCCTCGTACTCTCGTGCCTGCCAGGCCTCATCCTCCTGCTGCTTCAGCTTCGCGACCTGCGCGGCCGGGGTGTCCTCGGCCTCGCGGGCAGCACGCAGCCGCAGCTTGGACGCGGCCTCGTCCACCAGGTCGATCGCCTTGTCGGGCAGCGAGCGGTCCTGAATGTACCGGTCCGACAGCCGAGCAGCCGCCTCCAACGCACTGTCCTCGATGGACAGCCCGTGGTGCTCCTCGTACCGCTGCCGCAGCCCGTGCAGGATCTCGATGGCCTCCTCGACGCTCGGCTCGTCCACGAAGACGGGCGCAAAGCGGCGCTCCAGGGCCGGGTCGCGCTCGATGCCCTCGCGGTAGTCGTCCAGCGTCGTCGCGCCGATCAGCCGCAGCTGCCCGCGCGCCAGCGCCGGCTTGAGCAGGTTGGCCGCGTCAATCGCGCCTTCGGCCGCGCCCGCGCCGACCATCGTGTGAATCTCGTCGATGAAGAGGATCACCGAGCCTTCGGATGCAACGACCTCCTCGACAATCGACTTCAGGCGCTCCTCGAACTCGCCACGGAACTTGGAGCCAGCCAGCACGGCGGCGAGATCCAGCGCCACGAGCTGCTTGTTACGCAGCGGCTCGGGAACGGTCTCGTCCACCATCATCTGGGCCAACCCCTCGACGACGGCCGTCTTGCCGACGCCCGGCTCGCCGATCAGGACCGGGTTGTTCTTGGTGCGGCGGATCAGCACCTCCATCAGGCGGGTGATCTCCTGATCGCGCCCGATGACCGGATCGAGCTTGCCAGCCCGAGCCAGCGCCGTCAGATCCACGCCGAACTTCTCCAGCGCCTGGAAGCGCGATTCGGCATTGGGGTCGTCCACCTTGCGCCCTCCACGGACGGCGTCGAAGGCCGCCTCGAGCTTGTCGCGGCTGAGGCCTTCGGACTGGAAGAGTCGGTTGGCCGGATCGGACGGCTCGCCGAGGGCAGCCAGCAGCAGATGCTCCGTCCCGACGAACTGGTCGCCACGGCGCTCGGCATCCTCCTGGGCGCGCTGGAACGCGGCGCTGACGCGGTTGGTGATGTAGAGCGAGCTGCCGTTGAGCGTGGCCGGCCGCGAGGCCAGATCGCGCTGCAGGCGGTCGAGAATCGGGGCGGGCGACACGTCCAGGTGCTTGAACGCCAGCGGCACCAGTCCCTCGCGCTGGCCGAGCAGGATCAGGAGCAGGTGCTCGGAGTCCAGCGCGTTGTGGCGCAGCTTGACGAGCAGCTCCTGGGAGCGACCGAGCGCCTGACGGGCCTGCTCGGTGAGCTTCTCAACTGGGATCATGTGGGGACGCCTCCCGGAAACGGGGCTGAGGCAAGCTCAGACGCTCCAGCCGGAGCGGGAAACTTGCTAGCCTGATTGTAAAGGTTGCTGTATTAGACGAGCGTAAGAGACTGCACTATGATGGCTGTTGCTCTGATGATGCGCTCGTCACAGGGTAGAACCACCGGCTCCGCACGGCTATTCCTTTTCGAGTCGCTCGGAGTCCATCGCCGCGGACTCCGGGGTCTGCCGCTGTCGGCACAGTCGGGGCGCACCGTGGGTCGTCGGGCCGTTGCTGCTGCCCGAGGCGAGATTCATGCCATCCGAGCGCCCATCCCACCTGAGAACGACCGGCGGTGACCCGGCCCCCTCGGCCGGGGTACGATAGGGGTGGAACAGGCGCGCAGGGCCGGCGAGCAGGGAGCTATCCGATGAGCACACCGCAGGATGAGCGCGAGCTGATCTTCGCTTCGTTTGAAGACGCTGCCATGGGGGCAGTGGCCGAGAAGGCGCTCCGTGAGCTTGAGCGGCAGGTCGAATCGATCACGCTGGGCAACGTCGCCGTGGTCTCGCGCGACGCAGACGGCGAGTTGCACGTCCACCAGAGCGGTCATCTCTCGGCTCGGCAGGGTGCGCTCTTTGGCCTGATCGCCGGGGGCCTCGTGGGCGCGGCGATCGTTGGGCTGCCGTTCGGCGTGGCGATCGGCACGGCGGCCGGCGTCCAGGCCGCGGCCGTGGCCGCCGGCTCGCTGGCCAGCGCCGCCGCGAGCGCCTCGTCCACCGCGCTGGCCGTGCAGGCGGCGATTGCCACGGGCCTGTCAGCGGCGGCCTCGGGCGGCCTGGGCGCGGCGCTTGGCAGCGCCGCCGGCAGTCTCGCCTCGATCTTCGGCTTCAAGGACGATGATCTGAAGCAGGTGGGCGAGGCGTTGAGCGCCAACCGCTCGGCGGTCATCGCCCTGATCACGCCGCAGGAGTTGCCGGAGGTGACCGAATTCCTGGAGCGGCTCGGCGCGACGGTCCAGCACGGCGCGGTGAGCCAGAGCCTGCTCGACCTGGCCCTCAGTCAGGCTCCGGCGGAGGTAGCAGAAGGGTCTGGCTCGCAGGGCTGAGGGCGGACGTCACCTCCCGATGTCCGCTTCTCGCTAGAAGGCGTGGCCCCAGTCCAGCGGCAGTACGTACTCATCCGCGCCGTGGATCGGCTGCTCCTCGGCGAATCGGCTGGAGCGGAACGGTGAGAAGTCGACGCTGGTGGCAGCCCCCGTCAGCGCCAGCTCGGCCATGCCGAGCCCCACGGCCGGGGCCTTTTTGAAACCAGTCCCGCTGAACCCGGCCGCGACGTACAGCCCATCTACGCCCGGCGCACGGTCGAGGATGGCGCGGGTATCGGGGCTCATGTCGTACATGCCGACATCCACCCGCGCGACGGTCAGCGGCCCGAGCGTCGGCATGCGGTCGCCCATGCGCTCGGCCACCGCCTCCACGAAGCCCGGGCTAGGCGTCTCGTCCAGCAGGTCCGGGTCGGCGGGGGATGCACCGGTCTCGTTGGAAGCGCCCCCAAGGAGCCGATCGTCTCCCTGGGCGCGGGTGTACAGGCCGGTCGTGGTGTCCAGCACCACGAGGTGCCGGCCCGTGTGGCCGGTGGGGCGCTCGAAGTAGGCCACCTGCGCCCGGCGCGGCGTGACGGCTAGATCCACACCGGCGGTCTTCAGGAGCTTCGGCGACCAGGTGTTGGCGGCGCAGATGACCAGCGGCGCATCGAGATGTCCGTCGTCGGTGTCCACGCCGGTCACGCGCCCGCCTGCCACGCCGATCCCGGTGACGCTGACGCCCTGCAGGATCTCCGCGCCGTGCCGCCTCGCCGCCTCAGCGAACGAGAGGGTCGTGGCAACAGCGTCGGCGTGTCCGCTGGTCGGCTCGTAGGCCGCGGCTGCCACGCCCTCGGTCTGAAGGATCGGCATGACCTCGCGCAGTTGTCGGCCGTCCAGCACCGAGGTCTCGACGCCCAACGCCTGGAGACGGGCCACGTTGCGGTGCATCCGCTCGCGATTCTCCTCACCGACGAGGATCGCGAACCCGGTTGCGCGGAACCCGCAGCTGCCGCCGACCATCTCAGACCACTGCTGGAAGTACGGCAGGCTCGCCAACGCCAGCTTCGCCTCGGGGTCGTTCGAGTAGTGCATGCGGACAATCGCGCCTGACTTCCGGCTGTTCCCCGAGCACAGCTCACCCCGCTCCACCAGCACCACCCGGCCGGCGCCGGCACGCGCCAGGTGGAACGCGATGCTCGTGCCGATCACCCCTCCGCCGATCACGATGGCGTCGTACGTCCGTGGCATCTCGTCACCTCAGCGGCCGGACCGGGCCCGTTTTCGGCACATGATAGCCGTCGCCAGCGAGCGGCATTCCGGTATACTCGGGGCTGCACGGGGTGTAGCGCAGTCTGGCAGCGCGCCTGGTTTGGGACCAGGAGGTCCCCGGTTCGAATCCGGGCACCCCGACCATACGAAACCCGTCTCGCGGGTTATTCGCCGCCCCTCTCACCCCCGGAGCTTCCTTGGCTCGCCCTCCACGACGGACACTCCTGCTGGTCACGCTGCCGCTGGCCGTTCTCCTGATCGGCATGGTCGGCTGGGTGATCGTCTCCCAGCAGCAGCAGCCGCCGCCGCCGAAGATCGGCAAGACCGATGCGACGGCCACCGCCAAGGCGATCCTCCGCGCCGAGCCGACCGCCACGCCGTATCCAGGGATCGCGGACGGCCCGAACGCCGTCACCCCCCGCTCGACCGCCGTCGTGCCGAACATCACGATGCCGATGGGTATGACATTCGCACCGGACGGGCGCATGTTCTTCAGCGAGGTCGTCGAGGGCACGGTGCGGGTGGCCGAGCCGACCGCCGATGGCTACCGCCTGCTCACCGCGCCGTTTGCGAAGCTCACCATCGCCAAGGGCGGCGAGACCGGGACGCTCGGCATCGCCGTAGACCCCGCCTACGAGCAGAACCGCTGGGTCTACCTGTACTACTCCGAGCCGGACCCGAACCGCGCCGACCGCCGCCCGCTCCGCAACCGCATCGTGCGGTTCACCGATGTGAACAACATCGGCACCGACATGACCGTCATCTTCGACAATATCGGCATCTCGCGGCAGGGGCGGCACAACGGTGGACGCCTGCTCTTCGGGCCAGACGGCAAGCTCTACGTCTCGACGGGGAACGCCGAAGACAAGGAGAACAGCCAGAGCCTCAAGAACCCGAACGGCAAGATCCTGCGCCTCAACCGCGATGGCACCGTGCCGGCCGACAATCCGTTCCCAGGCTCGCCGATCTACGCCTACGGCTTCCGCAACATCTTCGGGCTGGCGCTGCACCCCGTCACGAACCAGTTCTACGTCACCGAGAACAGCGGCGACAGCCACGACGAGCTGAACCTGATCCAGCCGGGCGCGAACTACGGGTTCCCCTTCTTCGAGGGGTACGGCAACGACTCGCGGTACGTCGATCCGATCTGGGAATCCGGCTCGCGGACCATCGGGCCGACCGGTCTGGCGATCTATGGCGGGGACCAGCTTCCGCAGTTGAAGGGCGACCTCTTCTACTGCGCGTTCAACACCGGCACGATGGTGCGCGTTCGCCTCGACGGCCCGAAGCTCGATACCGTGACCGGCACCCAGGATGTCGTGAAAGACTGCTTCCTGGACGTGGTGAACGGCCCGGACGGAGCGCTCTACTACTCGTCGATCAGCGCGATCCTGCGCCTGGGTCGGTAGCGCCACCCCTGGCAGCGCCACCCCTGGCGGCGACGCCCGCGCGAAGCGCCGGCACGCGGCCCCGCTGACTGCCCTGGCACGGCCTGTGCGTTGAGATGGGGCGATCCTCGCCCTGGCAGGCCGCCCACCATGCAGCAGCTCGAATCCGGCGCCCAGACGTCGGCCGCGTCCGCCGAGCCGTCGTCTTCATCCGAGCAGTGCATCCGCATCGTGCTCCCGGCCGGCGAGGTCGCGCGAGCCGGACTGGTGATGCTCGGATTGGGACTCGGCGTCTACGTCCTCTGGCACATTCACGAAGTCATCTTCCTGCTCTTCCTGGGCATCCTGCTGGCTACGGCCATCGAGCCGGCCGTGAACTACCTGCGGCGAGGGCCGTTCGGGCGCGGCACCGGAACGCTCGCGGTCTACACGGCCATCGTCCTGATTCTCGGGACGATCCTGGCCGTGACGCTGCCGGGACTCGCTTCGCAGAGCGATGCGTTCTTCACCAGCATCCCCGGCAAGATTGGCGCGCTCCGGCCCTACGCCGCCGAGCTGCGGCCGGAGCCGTTGCAGGAAGCCGCGCTGCGCGCCATTGACCGCCTGGGAACGTCCGTCTCCAACCCGAGCGTGCCGGTGGACGATCAGAGCCTGGTCCAGATGGTCGCATCTGTCGGCCACCAGCTCATCAACTTTCTGACGATCTTCTTCCTCGCCTTCTACTGGCTGGTCGAGCGGCCCGCCATCAAGCGCGCCCTCCTACGGGTGGTCCCGCCGAGCCGGGCGCGCGGCGTCAACGTCGTCTGGCTGGAGGTCGAGCAGAAGCTCGGCGGCTGGGTGCGCGGCGAGCTGCTGATCATGGGCATCATGGCCGTGCTGGCCGCTGGCGGGTTCTGGGTGCTCGGCCTGCCGAACCCGATACTCCTGGGCATCCTGGCCGGCGTTGCGGAGCTGGTGCCGGTGATCGGCCCGATCCTCGGGTTCGCGCCAGCCGTCCTGGTGGCGCTCGGCATCAGCCCCTGGACGGCCCTGCTGGTCATGATCTACGCCATCATCATTCAGCAGGTTGAGAGCAACCTCATCGTGCCGCGCATCATGGGCCACACGGTCGGGGTCAGCCCGCTGACGGTGGTCCTGGGCATCCTCATTGGCTTCATTCTCTACGGTCTGCCGGGCGCGTTCCTGGCCGTTCCCGTCGCCGGCGCGATTCAGGTCATCGTGGCGCATGCGGTCGGCATGGAGGACGTCAGCACGGTCAGCATGGCGGCACACAGCGCGGCCGTCGCGCGGGAAGCTGCCGCCGAGGCCGCGGCTGGCGCTGCCGCCCGCGCGCCGGTCGGCGACGAGCACGAGGCCGCCGCCGAGGCCGCGGCCGAAGCGCTGGCCGGCGAGACCCCCGAGCCGACCGTCGCAGCGCACCGCGCGCGCCACGCGGTGCTCGCAGCCACCGCGCCGGACGTGGAGTACGCCGACCGCTGAGCACTCCCGGGAGCTGGGGTGCGCCCGGCGCTCAGCCCTGCTTGTTTCGCCCGCGCGCGGCCACCCGTACGATCTCCCCCTCGCCCTTGCCGGACAGGTGCCCCCGATTGGAGACGTACAGATCGCCGTCCGGCCCCGTCGTGATGGCAGTAGGCTGAAGCAGTCCTTCGGCAATCGTGTAGCGCTGCCCATTCTCGTCGAAGCAGCGTACCTGTCCGACAAACTCCAGCACGCAGAGGCGGCCAGCCCCGTCGAAGGCAACCCCGATTGGCAGCGCGAGGCCGCCGTAGACGTCCTCGCGCTGGCCGTCCGGATGGACCCTGGTCACCTTCCCCGGGACGTACTCGGTGATATAGAGATTGCCGTCCGGCCCGCCGGTGATGCCGGTCACTGCCTGGTCTGAGGCCGGGTACTCCAGGATCCGCTGGGGCTGACCGTCCGGCGTCAGCTTGAGGACCACCTCATGATTGCCATCGGTGGTGTAGAGCGCGCCGCCCATCGCCGTCATCCCGAACGGCATGCCACCGGGTACGTCGGCACGCGGATCCTTCCGTCGAGAGAGCGGCGGGTCCGACACGTTGAAGCGGGTCAGGTCGAAGATACGCGCCAGCTCACCAGATGACGACACCCGAAAGACGCCGTTGTTGAACGATGGATCGCCCACGTCCCAGCCGCCAGACGCGGTCAGCAGGTAGAGCGAGCCATTGAGGAACGCCAGCGCGGCCGGCCCGACCTCCTCGCCGGGCGCAGTGATCGTGGCCGGCAGGTTCTCGGAGAATGGGCGCGGCTGCTGACCGGGGGCCATCGCCGAGATGCGCCCGCTGTTCCCCACAAAATGGGACCGTTTGCGTCCGAGGTCGACCTCGCGTGGCCCACCCTGGCCGCCCTCCGCGATGTACAGCGTGCCGTCCGGACCGAACACCAGGCCGCGCGGGTTGACCAGCCCCGACGCGATGACCGCGAAGCCCGAGGCCGGCGGTGGCGGCGTGGGCGTTGGCCGCACGCGACGCTCGGCGCTGGCCGCCGACGTCGGGGCCGGGCTGGCAGTCGGCGCAGCGGCCGGCGCGGGAGCCGTACAGGCCGCCAGCAACGCCAGCAGGAGGAGCCAGCATAGACGAAGGAGATAGAGCCGACGCCTGGAGATCACCGTCCCGATCTTCGGTGTACCCAGGTGTCGCTCACCGCTACGGTTTGACCTTTTTTCCATTCCGCGTCAGCGTCACATTCTCGGCGTAGAACAACTGCTCGTTCTCCTTGACGCCATCGGCCTCAAGGTAGTCGCCGACCCGGACGTCCGGGCAGCCACCCTTGCACGGCAGGAGGATACGCTGCGGACCGTCCCGCATGGCAACGACGGCGAACGGCTGCTCGACAATGAAGTTGACCTCGATGACATTGCCTTCGGTGCGGTAGTCGTCCAGGCCGTGCTGGTTGGTGCGCTCGTTCTGCTGGCGGCGCTCCTCGGTCAGCTTGCGGCGGCGCTCGTCTTCCTTGTCCTTCTCGTCGCCCGGCGGGTTCTCACCGGCCGCCCAGATCGAGGCCGTGGCTCGGTTGTTGGCCGTGTTCGGATCGTCCGATGTTCCGGTCACGGTCGCCACGAGGTTGTACGTGTTGACATTGGTGTTGTAGACGCGGATCGGGATGCGGACGGTCTGCCCGACGGTGACGCTGCTCAACTGGCAGGTGACGGTCCGACCGCCGTTGCAGCTGCCCTTGGACGGCTCGGCGGACCGCAAGTTCAGCTCCGGGTTGAGCGGGAACGCCATCACGACGCCGGTCGCCGTCAGCGGTCCGTGGTTGGTGACGAGGATCGTGAACCCGAACTCGCCCAGGTTGTTCACGACCGGCGGGACATCCGCGAACGCGATGGAAAGATCGGCCAGCGGCGCGACGCGCACCTGCTTGTCGGCCGGGCTGCTGGTGCCGCCATCGCCGTCGGTCAACACGAATCGGACCGTACGGTTGGACGTATTCGGCTCGGCGTCATCCAGGCGGAACGTCACATTCCGCAGGAGCATCAGGATGCGTGCGGGCGTCGCGTTGGCGTTCAGCGCCACCACCAGCGGCGTGTTCTGGGACACCTCGCCGCTGAACGTACCCACAGCGGTGCCGCCAACCGAGGCCGTGTTCCCCGAGATCCCGACCTCGCCGGGGCCGTCGCCCTGGTCGCGAATGTTGAGGCGGTCGCTCGGCGTCGCGCCGCTCACGATGGCGATGGTCAGCGTGCCGCCGTCGAAGTTGGCCGAATCTACATCCGTGACGGTGGCCTGGGAATCCACCAGCACCGCGGCCGGGCTGTTGGCCGTGACGATTGGTCCAGGCAGCGTGATGACCGGCGCATCGTTGACCGCGCCGACGGAGACAGCAATCGTCTTCGAATCCTGGAGCGGACCGCCCTGCCCCGTCGCGCCCTGGTCGTTTGCCGTGACGGTGATCGTGTCCGCGCCGTTGAAGTCCTGGTTGCCACGATACTGAATCGCCGCCAGCGCCGCGTTGACGTTGCTGAGCGTGCCGGTGAACGTCATCGTCGCATCAGACGTGCCATCGCCAGTGCTGAAGCTCAGACCGGACGTGCTCCCGAGCGAGATCGCCCCGCTGGCCGCCGAGACCGTGACGCGCATCGGGCTGGACCCGATGTCCACGTCGGCGACGCCGATGCCCATGATGCTGAGGCTCGTGTCCTCGTTGACGGACTGCGCCCCGGGCACGGTCACGACGGGCGCATCGTTGATCTCGCCCACGGCGATCTGGAGCACGTCTGAGTCGGTCTTCGGGCCGCCCGCGCCGGTGTTGCCGAGGTCGCCTGCGACAATCGTCAGCGGATCCTGGCCGACGAAGTTCGGATTCCCACGGTAGACCAGGTTGTGCAAGGCATTGTTGACGTTCGTCAGCGTGCCCTGGAACGTCATGGTGGCGTCCTGCGTACCGTCGCCGGCGATGAAGGAAAGCCCAGACGTCGTGCTCAGCGTCAGCACCCCATGATTGACGGTAAGCTGTACCTGAATCAGTCCGCCGCCCACGTCGACGTCGTTGACCGTGATGCCGACGCCGCCAATCGTGAAGTCGGTGTCTTCGGGCGGGGCCTGGGGTGACGGCAGCGAGATCTCCGGGCCGTCGTTCTGGGCGGCCACGTTGATGGTGATCGACCCCGATGCCGTCTTGGCGCCGCCCGTGCCGGTGTTGCCGAGATCGTTCGCGCCGACCGACAGCGTGTCCGCCCCGTTGTAGTCCTGGTTGCCCCGGTAGATCAGCGAGCCGAGCGCGTTGTTGACGTTTGTCAGCGTACCGGAGAAGGTCATGCTGGCATCGGAGACGCCGTCGGCGCCGCCCGAGAACGTCAGGCCGGTCCGGGTGTTGAGCGTCAACTTGCCGTTCGTGACCGACAGCGTGATCTGAATCTGGGTCGGGCCGACATCCGGATCGGCCACGCTGATGCCACCGATCGGCGAATCGACATCCTCGGTGGCATCCTGCGGCGACGACACCGTCAGCACCGGCGGGTCGTTGGTCCCGTTGAGGAAGATCGGCACGCTGTCGGTGTCGGACTTCGCGCCGCCGCTGCCGGTGTTCCCCTGGTCGTTCACGGCCACCTGAACGCTGTCGTTGCCGTTGAAGTCGGTATTGCCGAGGTACTGAAGCGTCGCCAGCGCGTTGTTGACGTTCGTGAGGGTGCCGGTGAACGTCATCGTCTGGTCGGATGTGCCGTCACCGGTCGCGAACGCCAGGCCCGTCAGCGTGGTCATCGTGAGCCGCCCGAAGCCCGCCGTCAGCGAGACCTGAATCGTGCCGGCATTGGCGTCCACGTCCGAGATGTTCAGCCCGCTGATGTTCAGGACGACATCCTCGGTGCCACTCTGCAGGCCCGGATTGTTGATATTCGGTGCGTCGTTCACGGCCGAAACGTTGAGGGTGAGCATCTTCGTGTCGGACTGGGCGCCGCCCGTGCCGGTGTTGCCCTGGTCGTTCACGACGATGGTCAGGGCGTCGCTGGCGACCGAGTTGCTCGCCGTGAGGTAGGTCAGCGTACCGAGCGCCGCGTTCAGGTTCGCCAGCGTGCCGCTGTACGAAACGGAGCTGGTGCCGTTTGCGCCGCCGGTCACGGTCAGGCCGCTGGTGCTGCCAAACGTGACCGTGCCGGCGCCCACGCTGACGCTGAGCAGCACCGGCGAGCTGCCGGCGTCCACGTCTGCCAGGCTGAGGCCGCTCACAGCGGAGGCGACGTCTTCCGTCACCGTCGCGGAGCCCGGCGCGGTCACGACCGGCGCATCGTTGACGGCGCTCACGGTGATGTTGATGGTCTTCGTGTCCGAGAGGGGGCCGCCGCTGCCGGTGTTGCCCAGGTCCGTCGCCACAATGGTCAGGACGTCCGGCCCGACGTAGTTCGTCACGCTGAGGTAGCCGAGCGAGTTCAGGGCGTTGTTGACGTTCGTCAGCGTGCCGCGCAACGTCACGCTGGCCGTGCCCTCGCCGCTAACGCTGGCGAGCGGTGGGGCAGTGTTGAACCCGGGCTTCAACGTCACCGTGCCGTGGCTGACGGTGAGCGTGACCTCGACATCCAGGCTGCCAACGTCGGGGTCCGAGACGACGACGCCCGTGCCGTTGATCGTCAGGGCCGTCTCCTCAGGCGTCGAGAACGACGAGCCCGGCAGCGCGATCGTCGGGCCGTCGTTCACCGCGCCGACGTTGATGGTGATGTTCTTGGTGTCGGTCTTCGGGCCGCCGCTGCCGGTGTTGCCCTGGTCGTTCGCCGTGACGACCAGCGTGTCAGTCACCGTCGAGTTGCTGTTCGTCTGGTAGCTCAGCGTGCCCAGGACGCTGTTGAACGCCGTCAGCGTCCCGCTGAACGTGACGCTGCTCGTACCATTCGCGCCACCCACCACCGTCAGGCCGGCGGTGTTAGTCAGGCTCACGGTGCCGCTGCTGGCGGAGAACGTCATCTGGATCGGCGAGCTGCCGGCATCCACGTCCGCGACCGTGACGCCCGAGATCGTGGCAGGCACGTCTTCGGTGACGTTGGCGCTGGCCGGCGCGGTCACCACCGGCGCGTCGTTGACGGCCGAGACGGTGATGCCCACCGTCTTGCTGTCGGTGCCGGGCGAGCCGCTGCCCGTGTTGCCCAGATCGTCGGCGCTCAAGTTCAGCGTGTCCGCGCCCAGGTAGTTGAGGTTCGGCTGATACGACAAGCCGTTCAACGCCGTGTTGACGTCGGTCAACGGCCCCTGGAACGTCATCGAGCCGGTGCCATTTGCCCCACTCGTGAACGTGAGATTGACGACGCCGTTGAGGCTCAGCGTTCCCTGCGCCACGCTGAGCGTGACGCTGACCGGGCTGGCGCCAGCGTCCGGATCGGCCACCGAGATCAGATTCGCGCCGCCAGACGAGAAGACGAGCGCCGTGTCTTCGTTGGTCGTCTGCGCCGCTGGCACCGCGATCGTCGGCGCGTCGTTGACGCCCGAGACGGTGAGCGTGACGATCTTCTGCACGGCGTTCTGCGGCCCCGGGCTGCCCGTGAAGCCCTGGTCATTCGCGTCCAGCGTCAGCGTGGCGTTCGTGTTCGCGTTCGGCGCCGTCAGATAGGTCAGCGTGAGCAGCGCGGCGTTGATGTCGTTCTGGGTGCCGGTGAACTGCATCGTGCCGTCGCTGAGGCCGTCACCGATGCCGAACGTCAGGCCGGTCGTCGTCCCCAGCGTCAGCGTGCCCTGGTTGACCGACAGCGACATCTGCACGGCGTCGCTGGCAGGATTCGCGTCAGGATCCGCCAGGCTGATGCCCGCCACTGGCGACGCCACATCCTCGGTGACACCCACCGAAGCCGGCGAGGTGATCACTGGCAGGTCGTTGAACTCGCTGACCGTAAGCGCGACGGTCTCGGTGTCAGTCTGCGGCCCGCCAGCGCCGGTGTTCCCGAGGTCGTTTGCCACCACGGTCAACACGTCGTTGAGGTTTCCGCTCGTGGCGGTGGCCGTGTAGGTGATGGAGTCCAGGGAAGCGTCGAGCACAACACGGGTGCCAGTCATCACCACGGAGTTGGTGCCGTCGCCGGTGATCGTCGTCAGGCCGATCTGGCTCCCGACCGACAGCGTCCCCTTCGTCACCGAGAGGTTGACCTGCATGATCGCCGCGTCAGCGTCGGAGTCGGCCAGCCCGATGGCCCCGATGGCGACGGTCTGATACTGGATCACGGACGCACTGACGGGCACCGTCAACACCGGTGGGTCGTTGACCGACGTGACGTTGATGGTGATGGTCTCGGCGTCGGTCAGCGAGTTGACGACATTGGTCGTTCCGCCGACGAGCGCGCCATTGTCGTTCACGTTGACGGTGAGCGTCACGGCGCCGCTGAATGCTGGCGGCGACCGGTACACGAGCGTGGCCAGACAGGGACTCGCGGCGGCTTGCGGCGCCGACAACGTGATGCTGTTGGTGCCACTGCCAGCGATGCTGCAGCTGCCGGCGTTGGACATGGTCAGGGCGCCCTGCCCACCCGGCACCGACGTGACAATCGTGATCGCCGTGCTCCCGGAATCGAGATCCGAGACGGTGACCGGCGCGGACGCAGTCGGCGTGTTGATCGAGAGGTCGGTGTCGTCGTTGACGGCAAGCGTCTCAGGTGGCGCCGTCAGGATCGGCGGATCGTTGACCTGGGTCACCGAGTTGATGGTGTAGGTCATGGGCGGACCATCGCCATCGACGGGGTCGATGATCTGCAGCTCGATCGTCCGGAAGCCGGGACCGGTCGGCGTGATCGGGTCTTCGCTGGTGTCCTCGTAGGTGATCGCCCGCATCAGATCCTGGATCATCGTGTCGGTGATCGTGATCGATGCGCCGAGGGTGACGATCAGCGGACCGGCGTTGTTGCCACTGCCCAGGCCCGACGTCGGGACCGTGGCGATCTGATCGCTGCCGTGGAAGACTTGCGTGCCCACGACGGTGATCGGCCCGACGCCGCTCTGCACGAACATGCGGGCAGAGGTCGGGTTGTTGATGGGACCGGTGGACGTGAAGAAGCCGGTCACTTTGCGCTGCTCGGTGGCCGGCGGATCGTCGGTGACGGTCAGGCCAGGATCGATGATCTCGAGGGCGTTTTCGGCGTATCCGAACGTCGTGCGTCCCTGGGCGCTGACCGGCGACGCACCGAACGCGACACGGATGCCAGTGATCGCGCCCATCAGCCCGAACGGCGCGAGCAGCAGCAACACGACGGCGATGGTCGAGCCACGTTGCCGGCACCAGGCGCGGAACGCCGCCCACTGGCGCGCGCGCGCCCGAGCACCCGGCGAGCGCAGCCGCCGACGCTTGAGGCCCGTCTGCTTCGGTCGTCCGATCACGCCAGTGTCGCCAAGCCGCCTCCAGTGTACGCCGCCCGCCGCAACCGTCTGGTTGCAGTTCCAGGATGCCCTCGCGATCGAGGGTGGAATGGGCAGTCGTTTCCCGGCTGGCGCCTATTCTAGCGTGCTTTGGGAAGTGATGGTAGAGCCGTCTGTCCCATCGGCTGGGCAGATCTGTCGCAACGTGTCCTGCAAACAAGAGGGCGGCCTGCCCAGTATTCTGGCAGACCGCCCTGTAGGCATCTTTATGTCATGATGACCAATGCAGCCGCCGGCGAGCCTCGTCAGCGAATGCCGCGGATCGTCGCCCCGAGCAGATCCTTGTTCAGCAGGGAGATGAAGTCCATGCTGATCTCCTTCGGGCAGACGGCCTCGCACTCGCCCATGTTCGTGCAGGCCCCGAACCCCTCCGTCTCCATCTGACGGACCATCCGCGCCACGCGCTGGTAGCGCTCGGGCTGGCCCTGCGGCAGCAGATTCAGGTGCCCGGCCTTCGCCGAGGTGAACAGCATGGCCGAGGCGTTCGGACAGGCCGCCACGCACGCGCCGCAGCCGATGCAGGCGGCGGCGTCCATGGCGCGGTCCGAGTTGGACTTCGGGACGGGCAGGGCGTTCGCCTCAGCAGCCGCGCCGGTGCCCACCGAGATGAAGCCGCCGGCCTGGATGATCCGGTCGAACGCCGTCCGGTCAACCACCAGATCCTTGATGACCGGGAACGCCTTCGCGCGCCACGGCTCGATGGTGACGGTGTCGCCATCCTTGAAGTGCCGCATGTGCAGCTGGCAGGCCGTGGTGGCCCGCTCGGGGCCGTGCGCCACACCGCTGATCATCAGGCTGCAGATGCCGCAGATACCCTCGCGGCAGTCGTGATCGAAGGCGATAGGCTCCTCGCCCTTCTCGATCAGCCGCTGGTTCAGGACGTCGAGCATCTCCAGAAACGACATGTGCTCGCTGACATCGGGATGCTCGTAGGTGACGAAGCGGCCGGCGTCGCTCGGCCCCTTCTGTCGCCAGACATTGAGTGTTAGCCGCATGGGATTCTCCAGTGAGCGGTAGAAGGAGGTCGTAGGCAGACGTGCGCCTGAACTGCCTACGGTCCGCTGCCTACTGCCTACTCGTCACTTGTAGCTGCGCTGCGCGAGGTGGATGTTGTCGAACGTCAGCGGCTCCTTCACGAGCGACGGTTTGCTCGGGTTGCCCGTCGACATCCAGGCGCCAACGTAGGAGAAGTGCTCGTCGTCGCGCAGGGCCTCGCCATCCTCGGTCTGGCTCTCCTCGCGGAAGTGGCCGCCACAGGACTCCGTCCGGTGGAGCGCGTCGATGCAGACCAGCTCGCCAAGCTCCAGGAAGTCGGCCACCCGGCCGGCCTTCTCCAGCTCCTGGTTCAGCTCGCCGCCCTCGCCGGGCACCCGCACGTTCTGCCAGAACTCGTCGCGGAGCGCGGGGATCAGCTCCAGCGCCTTGCGCAGCCCGGCATCGTTCCGGGCCATGCCGCAGTACTCCCACATGATCTTGCCCAGCTCGCGGTGGAACGAGTCCACGGTCCGCGTGCCCTCGATCGTGAGCAGCCGCCTCGTGCGCGTCTGGACCTCGTTGAGGGCCTCGGCCACGGCCGGGTGGTCCCTGGTGACCTTCGACTGCCGGTTTCGCGCCAGGTAGTCGCCAACGGTCATCGGCAGCACGAAATAGCCGTCGGCGAGACCCTGCATCAACGCGCTCGCGCCCAGCCGGTTCGCGCCGTGGTCCGAGAAGTTCGCCTCACCGCCCACGAACAGGCCCGGGATGGTGCTCATCAGGTTGTAGTCCACCCAGAGACCGCCCATCGTGTAGTGGACGGCCGGGTAGATCCGCATCGGCGCCGTGTACGGGTCTTCGCCGGTGATGCGGTTGTACATGTCGAACAGGTTGCCGTAGCGCTCGCGGATCGTGTTCACGCCGAGCCGCTTGATGGCGTCCGCGAAGTCCAGGTAGACGCCCAGGCCGCCCGGCCCGACGCCCTTCCCGGCGTCACAGGCCTCCTTGGCCGCCCGCGACGAGATGTCGCGCGGGGCGAGGTTGCCGTAGGACGGGTACTTGCGCTCCAGGTAGTAGTCGCGGTCGCCCTCGGGGATCGATTCCGGCGAGCGGGCGTCGCCCGGATTCTTGGGCACCCAGACCCGTCCGTCGTTGCGGAGCGACTCGCTCATCAGCGTCAGCTTGGACTGGTACTCGCCGGCAACGGGGATGCAGGTCGGGTGAATCTGGGTGTAGCACGGGTTGGCGAACGCCGCGCCCTTGCGGTGCGCGCGCCAGATCGCCGTCGCGTTGCAGCCCTTCGCCATCGTCGAGAGGTAGAAGACGTTCCCGTAGCCGCCCGTCGCCATCACGACGGCATCGCCCAGGTACGCCTCGATCTCGCCGGTGACCATGTCGCGCGTGACGATGCCGACGGCGCGGTCGTCGACCACGATGACGTCGAGCATCTCGGTGCGGTTGTGCATCTCGACCGTGCCCAGGCCGATCTGCCGCTCGAGCGACTGGTACGCGCCGAGCAGGAGCTGCTGGCCGGTCTGGCCGCGCGCGTAGAACGTCCGTGAGACGAGCGCGCCGCCGAACGAGCGGGTGTCCAGCATGCCGCTGTACTCGCGGGCGAACGGGACGCCCTGCGCTACGCACTGGTCGATGATGTTGCCGGAGACTTCGGCCAGCCGGTGGACGTTGGCCTCGCGGGCGCGGAAGTCGCCGCCCTTGACCGTGTCATAGAAGAGGCGGTAGGTGCTGTCGCCGTCGTTGCGGTAGTTCTTGGACGCGTTGATGCCGCCCTGCGCCGCGATGCTGTGGGCGCGCCTGGGGCTGTCCTGGTAGCAGAACGCCTTGACGTTGTAGCCCAGCTCGGCCAGGCTCGCCGCCGCGCCCGCGCCAGCCAGCCCGGTCCCGACGACGATGATGGTGTACCGTCGCTTGTTGGCCGGGTTCACCAGCTGCAGGTCGAACTTGTGTTTCTCCCACTTCTGCTCGATGGGGCCGGATGGGATTTTGGCGTCCAGCACCACCGAGGGAGCCGGCTCGGACGGGGTGCGGACTGGCGCCGGAGGGGCCGGTGCAACAGTATTGATGGTCACGTCACTTCCTCTGCTTCAGAGCCAGAACGAGGAGGCCGATGCGCGCGACTGACGACGTCGCGCGTGGGTCACCGTCATGGCCGCAGGATGCCGGCCAGAACCGCCAGCGGGATCGAGATGTTGCCGCCCGCCACCACGATGGCGAAGACCGTGGCGAAGCCGCGCCAGAGCTGATTGTTGACGTTGTTTCGCCAACCCAGCGTCTGCGCCATGCTCCACAGCCCATGGTACAGATGGAACCCGAGGGCGACCTGCGCCACGATGTAGATCAGGGAGACCCAGGGCACGCCGAATCCGTTGACGACGTTCGCGTACACGTCCGTCTTGCTGAACGCTGCCCCGGTGTAGACCGTCCCAGTGGTGAAATGGAGGATGTGGTAGACGATGAAGAGTGCAAGGATGACGCCGCCCCAGCGCATCGTGCGGGCCGCATACGATGCCGCGATCATCTTCTTCTGGCCGTAGCGGTTCGGTCGGCCAGCCCAGTCCTGTTGCGTCACCTGCCACGCGGCCCAGATGTGCGCGACGACGGATGCCAGCAGGATGATGCGAACGATCCACAGCGCGCCCTCATGCGGGAGCAGCGGATACCCCATCACTCGGAGCCAGGCAGCATAGTCGTTGAGGTGCTGCCGCCCTTCATAGATGTGGAGATTTCCGTACATGTGGACCAAGACGTAGCCAAACAGCACCAGACCGGTGACGGCCATGATGACCTTCTTGCCGATCGAGGTCTGATACAGCGTGAGCGCTCCGACCATATGAATGCCTGCCCTTCCTCCGGGAACGCCGGGATCCTGGTGGCCGATGAGTCCTGCCGGCCCTGGCCGTCGGCGTGCCGCGTCTAGCATAGACCCGCAGTTCCCCGAGGGCAACTGCCTCCGATACCTCGATTGCATTACGGGCGGGGCGCGACCGGCGCGATGAACCCGTCGGCGCTCGTTCGGACAGAACGAAGCCCCGAAGCTCGCCGATTCGCGAACCCCGGGACCTCTCATGGAGTAGGTGTACTGCGCGCGACGCCGAACCGTCAATTCCTCGCGGACGACCAGCAGGGTGCTTACATGATGGGCACGTCCCAGAGCTTCGTCGGGGCTTGAAAGCCCCGCCTACCATCATGCCGTCGCGCTGCGACGCTCCGGTCTCACGTATCGACGATGGACGTCAGCCGCCGATGGCTTTCGTGAAGTCCGCGAACGCAGCCTTCGGATCGACGGGGGCCGTCACGAGCCGCTGGCGGTACTGATCCTGGGTGAAGTCGGTCAGCATCTTCAGGTTTGGCCCGAGGCCGTAGGGCATCCAGTCGTCGCCCATCACCACCGCCGCCTCGACGAGGTCGGCCAGCAGCCACGGCGACGTCTCGGCGTACTTGCGCCGGTGCTCCGTCCAGAGGCGCTTCGAGGCTGTGAACGCGTCCAGCAGGCTCTTGGCGATCCACGGATCGCGCTCGAAGACCTCCCGGCGGATCTTGATCAGGTGGTGGGCCGGGCAGTAGCCGTGCTCCTTGAAGTAGGCCTTCTCCCAGGCCGGGTAGTCCGGGAACATCGGCACGATGGGGCTGTCGGCCGAGAAGAACCCGGTCGGCATGAACGCCGCCACCATCACGTCGATCTCGCCGGAGAGCAGCAGATCGACCAGGGACTTGCCATCTGGTCCGCCCGTCACGTTCGACGGCGCATCGGCCGGCGCGCGGCCATGCCCGGCGTCCGGCGCACCCTCAATCGGCGCGATGACCCAGTCGATCTTCCAGATATCCACGCCGGCCTGCCCGAGCGTCACCCGGGTCCAGGTGTTGCCGCTGTTCGGCCAGCCGTCCATGCCGACGCGCTTGCCCTCCAGGTCCTTGAGGCTGGTGATCGTCGTGCCGCGCTTCACCAGGAAGCAGCGGTGCCGGTAGGCGAACATCGGGAAGATCGGCAGCCCCACGAAGTCGCGGACGCCCTGGGACTGGTCGAGCATGTACTTCCCGACGGACCCCTCGCCGCCGTCAATCGCAGGGTCGTCGGTGACCGGCGTCAGGCCCCGGTTCACGTCATACGAGAGGTCGATGCCTTCGGGCACGACCGCGCCCGTCAGCAGCGGGGTGATGTGATCCCAGGGGTATCCGGCAAGCGCGAGCTTCAGCCTTGACATCAGCATGCTCCTGGAGAAGGTGTGGCGCGCCCGTTCGCCGAGGTGGAGTGCCTGGGTATTGTGGCGTACGCGCTCACCACCTGGGCCACCCAGGCCATCCACCTGCCAGGACGATTGCATGTTGATGTCGTCGTGCCGCCGCGTCGGGGCTTGAAAGCCCCGCCTACCATCCTGCAGTCGCTGTGCGACGCGCCAGTCGCACCAGTGCCGGCCGTTCCCGACGGCCGTCGCTGCGCGACGGCGTGACTGTAGGCGGGGACTTCAGTCCCCGACCGACCGTTCCATGATGCTTCGGGGACACCAATCAACATGCCATCGCCCTGAGTCACGAACCAGTGCAATCGTATGTTGAGCGCGTCGTGCCGCCGCGTCGGGGCTTGAAAGCCCCGCCTACGATCCTGCAGTCGCTGCGCGACGCTCCAGGCTCGCCAGTGCCGGCCGTTCCCGGCGGCCGTCGCGCAGCGACGGCGTGACGGTAGGCGGGGACTTCAGTCCCCGACCGCCCGTTCCATGATGCTTCGGGGACACCAATCAACATGCGATCGCCCTGAGTCACGAACCGGAGCGATTGCATGT
>JADZEM010000201.1 GCA_020850535.1 Chloroflexota bacterium | reverse complement strand
GTGGACATCTACCGTCTGCTCGACCCGGACGGCGTCCCGGAGCAGGCCGCCGCTCGCTTCCTCGCCTCGGAGCCGTTCGCCCGCCACGTCGCCCAGCGCCAGGATCGCGCGGCTTTCGCCCCGCCAGACACATCGCCGCTGGCGCGTGATCCGGCCCGGGCGCCGGCCAACGCCCGCCCCTCCCGAGCCGGCCCGGGCTGGCTCCCACAGCTCTTCTGGCTCACCCTCCGCTACCTCGCCGTCCTCAAGGGCGACCGCGTCGCGCTGGGCATGCTGCTGGCTGCCGCCCCGCTGATCGGGCTGGTGATGGGATCGACCTTCGACAAGCACCCGTTCGACCGCACGCTGGAGAACGGCGACATCAGCCAGGCGATCTCGCTGATCTACGTGGTGGCGGCCACGGCGATCTTCCTGGGGTCGTTTGTGGCGGCGCGCTCGATCGCGGAGGAGAGCGCCATCTACGCTCGCGAACGGCTCGTCAACCTGGCCCTGATCCCCTACGTCTGCTCGAAAGTCGTGGCGCTGGGGCTGTTCGCCGTGTTCCAGTCGGCAGCCCTGGTGCTGGCCGTCGCGTTGCGCCTCGACATCCCCGGCGGTGGGCGGATGCTGCTCGACTGGTTCGGGGTGATCCTGGTCACGAGCATCGTGTCGCTGGGGATGGGGCTGGCGGTCTCGGCGATGTCCACCAACACGCTCCGCGCGATGCTGCTGCACTCGCTGGCGATCAACCCGCAGCTAGTCATGAGCGGAGCGCTGGTGCCGCTCAAGCAGACGGACGAGGGGGCGCGGGCCGTCGCCGACATGACCATTGGCCGCTGGACCGTGTCGTTCCTGGGCTACCTGAACGACGTCAACGGCATCTTCCTGGACCAGTTCGGGCCGGCGGTCGCCAACGACTACGCCGAGCAGTTCGACCTGGACCCGAACAAGGTGCTGGCCCGCTACGGAGCGATGTTCCTGGTCTTCCTGATCGTCACGCTGATCGCGCTCAAGCGCCGCGACGTGCGCCGCTGAGCAGCGACCGCCGATGCCTATCCGGCCGCCCGATCACGTCGTGTGCGGATGATTTGTGTAGTGATCGGATCGCTCCAATCACGTTCAGGGATGCCGGCCGCGGCGAAGAGTTGCGCCAATGGCTCGCGGTGGGGAAGATCGTCGAGACGTACACCGTGGCGCCTGGCGTATTGGAACTCGTACTCCAGCACCGCGCCATCGCCCTCGCGGTAGCGGACAAAGCGACCCTGATCGAGACGGTCCTTGTACGTGCCCCCGCCCGGCTCCGCTGGTCCTATGACGATGACCGACGCTGCGTCTACTGTTGGATCGTACCTCAGCTCCATCGGTCTCGCCTCCTGTCCTGACGACGGCTGCGCCGCACGTCTTGCCACGCGGTGACGACCGTGACACCATCGGACTCGACCACCACAACGACAAACCGACCATCGTTCATCATGCGATGAAACTCCACGCGGCCGCCAGACTGCTCGATCTCAAAGTCCGGGTCGCGGGCCACGGTGCAAACGCCTTCCTGGGTGAGATGATCGGGCCGCATCTCGGCCTGCGCGTGCGGCGGAAAGATCAGTTCATCCAGCTCATCGCCGGTGGCTGCTCAAACGGTCTCGAACGGCACAGCGAGTGCGCCCCGGGGCCGCAGCGCTCATCGCCGACGTCAACGTGTACGTGACCATCTCCGCGACCCTCAGGCAGCCTCAGCGCTCCGGGATGGACTTGAGTATGAGCAGCATCTCGCATCGTCAACAACGACTGAGGCCCCGTCTACCAGATAGACGGGGCCTCATTGGTGCCGAAGCGGGGATTCGAACCCCGACGGGAGTACTCCCACTACGCCCTGAACGTAGCGCGTCTGCCAGTTCCGCCACTTCGGCCAGCGAACGAGCGAGAGTATAGCACGCCCGAGCGAGCCAGCAGCAACCTCAATGCCCCCCAGAATGGCCCCCAGGTCAGGGGGATCGCCTGCCGCGCGCCGGCCCAGCATCGAGCTATCTTCGAGCCCCCCGCGGATAGGCGGGGCGGTCCGCCCGCAGCTCCGCACCGAGTGCCGTCCAGCCGCCGTCGATCACCAGCGTCGAGCCGGTGACCCAGGACGCATCGTCCGACGCAAGGTACATCGCCGCCTTCGCGGTCTCATCCGGGCGGCCCAGGCGGCCCATCGGCGTGCGCGCAACCAGCTGCTCGACATTGCTGCCATGCTGCTGCTGGCGCTCGCGGAACGCCTCCGTCTCGGTGTAGCCCGGCGCGAGGGCGTTCACCCGGACCACGGGCGCCCACTCGACGGCCAGCGCCTCACACATGCCGATCACCGCGTACTTCGTCGTGACATACGGCAGCCGATTCGGCACCGCCCGCTTGCCGTACATCGACGACACCAGCAACACCACGCCCGAACCCTGCTCCAGCATCACCCGGCCGGCTGCACGGGCCGTCAAGAAGACGCCCGTCAGGTTGACGTCCACCACCCGCCGCCAGTCCTCTTCCTTGATGTCCACGGCCGGCACCGGCAGGTTGATGCCCGCGCCGCAGAAGGCGATGTCGAGCCGCCCCCAGCGGTCGAGCGCGGCGCTGACCAGCCGGTCGGCGTCCTCGGCGCGGGCCGTGTCGATGGTCACGCCGACGGCTCGGCTGTCGCCAAGCTCCGCGACGGCGTTCGCAAGGTGCTCCGCGCTGAGGTCCCCCAACACCACGTTCGCGCCCTCAGCCACGAACGCCCTGGCCGTCGCCAGCCCGATCCCCCGCGCGCCGCCGGTGATGAACGCCACTCTGCCTTCGAGCCGACCCTGCCGCTCCATCGCCTGCACTCCCCTTCGCTGCGCCGCCACCATCGGCTCACGCCATGCCGCGTAGGATAGCCGCCGCGCAGAACGACCGACGTCCCGGTGGCGCGAACAAACATCCACGCAGGCGACTGCCGTGTACAATTCCGACGTAACCTGTCGGGATTCGGGAGTCGGTCGAGGCACTATGAGCCAGCGCAAGCGCGTCATCGTGGGGATGAGTGGCGGGGTGGACAGCTCGGTCACGGCCGCCCTGCTCGTCGAGCAGGGCTACGATGTCGTGGGGATCACCCTGAACCTCTGGCCCGAGATCGACGGCGCCGAGGAGAACCCGCGCGAGGACGCCTGTTGCGCCCTGGGGGCCGTCGAGGACGCGCGCCGCGTGGCCGACCGGCTCGGCATCCGCTACTACGTCATGAACTTCCGCGACATCTTCGAGGAGAAGGTCGTCAAGGACTTCATCGGCGAGTACTCCCGTGGCAGAACCCCGAATCCGTGCGTCCGCTGCAACCAGTTCATCAAGTTCGATGCGCTGCTGGCCCGCTGCGCCCAGTTCGGGGCCGACTACGTCGCCACCGGCCACTATGTGCGCGTCGAGCACGACGCGGCGCTCGACCGCTGGCAGCTGCGGAAGGCCGCCGATCCGAGCAAGGATCAGTCCTACGTCCTCTACGTGATGACGCAGGACCGGCTGGCGCGGGCGCTGTTCCCGCTCGGCGCGCTGAGCAAGGCCGAGACGCGCGCCCTGGCCGAGCAGTGGAAGCTGCCCGTCGCCAGGAAGCCCGAGAGCCAGGACATCTGCTTCGTGCCGTACAAGCGGTACACCGAGTTCCTCGAGAAGCACGCGCCTGAGACGTTGCAGGAGGGGCCGATTGTCGACGCGGCCGGGCAGCGCGTCGGGACGCACAAGGGCATCGCGCTGCACACCGTCGGGCAGCGGCGCGGCCTCGGCATGGTGGCCCAGGAGCCGCGCTACGTCACCGGCCTCGACGCGGCGACCAACACCGTGATGATCGGCACGTTGGACGATCTCCAGCGGGCCGAGTGCACCCTGGACGATATGAACTGGGTCCGCATCGCCGCGCCACACGAGCCGATCCGCACGTACGCCCGCATCCGCTACCGTTCGGAGCTGGCGCCGGCCACCGTCTACGCCGAGCCGGGCAGCCGGGCACGCGTCGTCTTCGACGAGCCGCAGCGGGCCGTGACGCCCGGGCAGGCGGTCGTGTTCTACGACGGCGAGTACGTCGTCGGCGGCGGCACCATCGAGAACTGACCGGGTCTGCCATCGCAGGGGAGCAGGGGGAGAGTCGTGCAGAGAGAGCTGGAGATGCTCGCACCCGCGCCGTCGTTCGTGCCGATCAGCCTGCGCGCCGATCCCCGCACCACCGAGCAGAAGCTGGCCGATCTCCAGAACGTGCTGCGGGGCTATGAGAGCGTGGTCGTCGCCTTCTCGGCCGGCGCGGACAGCACGCTGGTCGCGAAAGTGGCCGCCGACGTGCTCGGTGATCGCGCCCTGGCCGTGACCTCGGCCTCCGAGAGCCTGGCCGAGCGCGAGCTTGACGAGGCGCTCCAGTATGCAGAATCGCTGCGGATCACCCACCGGGTGATCTACACCCAGGAATTGCAGAACCCCGACTACCTCGCCAACCCCACCAACCGCTGCTACCACTGCAAGACCGAGCTGTACGACCACCTCGTGGAGCTGGCCCGGCAGGAGGGCTTCCGTCACGTCGCGAACGGCCTCAACCTGGACGACCTGGGCGACTACCGCCCCGGCCTCCAGGCGGCGAACGAGCACGACGTGCGGGCGCCGCTCCAGGAAGCCGGCCTGACCAAGCCGGATGTCCGCGCCATCTCCCGACTGCTCGACGTACCAACCTGGGACAAGCCGGCGATGGCCTGCCTCTCTTCGCGGGTGCCGTACGGCGAGGCGATCACACCCGAGAAGCTGCGGCAGATCGACCACGCAGAGCAGGTGCTGCGCGACCTGGGCTACCGTCAACTGCGGGTGCGCCACCACGGACAGGTGGCGCGCATCGAGCTGCCGGCCGACCAGCTCACCCAGTTCGTGGCCGAGCACGCGGCGCTCGTGAGCGAGCGGCTCAAGGCGTTCGGCTTCCTCTACGTGACGCTCGACCTGCAAGGGTTTCGCAGCGGCTCGATGAACGACGTACTCAAGCGGCCGGCCGGCGGCACACACGAGCAGCCCGACCGCCGGCCCTCCGGAGGCTCCTGACCGATGTTCAAGATTGTTGGCGAGCCGATTGACGCCACGGCGCTCGGCGAGATGGTCCGCTCGGACGCCGATGGCGCGGTCTGCGTGTTCCTCGGCGTGGCCCGCAAGTTCTCGCGGGGCCGCGAGGTCGTTCACCTGGAGTACGAGGCGTACCCCGAGATGGCCGAGAAGAAGCTGGCCGAGATCGGGGACGAGATCAAGGTCAAGTTCGGAGCCGAGCGCGTGGCGATCCTTCACCGGACCGGCGTCCTGAAGATCGGCGAGGCGTCGGTGGGCATCGCCATCGCCACGCCGCACCGGGGCGAGTCGTTCCAGGCCTGCCAGTACGCCATCGACCGCCTCAAGCAGATCGTGCCGATCTGGAAGAAGGAAGTCTGGTCGACGGGCGAGCAGTGGATCGGGTGGGAGGGCCAGGCGCCGCCGGAGCTGGCCGCCCCGAAAGCCTGAGCGGCGCAGCCGGCCGGCTGACGGATGCTGGCGACGACTCGCGCGCCAGCGTCTGATCGGCGGCCAGCTCGGCTGCGAGCGCTACACCAGTTGGCGGTGCACCGGCAGCGACTCCACCAGCCCGCCGGCCGCCAGCCGCGCGATCAGCTCCTTCGTCAGCGGCTCGCCCAGCAGCAGTCGCGGCAACAGCAGATCGACCGCGCCCGGCCGCCCGAACAGCTCGCAGGACGCCAGCCCGAGCACCTGGACACCATCAAGCCGGCCCGTCCAGCAGGCTGTGCCCGGCTCGATCGGGACGCCGATCTGATCGACACTCCCGCCAGCCTGCCGCAACCCCTCAAAGGCGGCGTCAAGCGGGTCGGTGGCGCTGGCTCCCGCCACGAGAATCCCGTCCGCACCAGCCTGGATCGCCTGCTGATACGCCTCGGCTGGCGCGGAGCCGCGAGCCGGCACGATGATGACCGGATCCAGCCGTGAGCCGAACCATGCCACCGACGCCCCGAGCGCCTGCCGCGCACGATCCAGCGTGGTCTCGCCCAGCCGGTCCAGCCCGACCAGCGCCACCGACCGCGCAGGGAATGGCTCGACGCTGATGACCGGCCCATGCTCGGCACAGAACGCCTCGATGGCCGTCTGCTCCGCGCCGGCCAGCACGAGCGGCGCGCACTTCACGCCGCCGACCACGTCGCCGGCCTCGGCCGCGCGCTCGCCGAACGAGGCGAACAGCAGCGCGCCGTTCGTCAGGTTCACGGCCTCGACGCCGCGCGGGTTGACCTTCAGCCAGCCGCGCCGCTCGGCGATCAGGTTGACCTGTCCGAAGTGTGGATCGGTCAGGCGGACGCCCGCGCCGGCGATGGTCGCGGCGATCCGGCCAGCGGCTTCGTCCTCCAGCAGATCGCCGGATTCGGGAAGCTGGAGGTGCACGTCGCCATAGTTCAGCTCGCGGAGCCGCGCGAGATCAGCGGCATCCAGCCGACGCCCCTTGCGAAAGACGACGGTGCGCGTCTGGGCCGGGTCTCGCACGTCATGGCAGAGAATCGCCCCTGGCTCGATAGCATCCACGTCGTCGGTACGAATGAGTTGCACGCTTGCTCCCATGGGGCCGGCACTGCCCGGCCGCCTGCGTGCTCACATGGTAGCCGGCCGGCCTCACCGCGAGGGCGACGCCGGCAGGCACCTGCCAACCTACTCAGGGATGCGGCGCTCGCCCGGACCCCAGATCGGCTGCATCTCCCAGACGTCCACGTCGCGGATTCGAGCAGCGCCGCCGCGCGCGCCCAGGCACACCCCGACGCTGTCTGCACGCGTCGGGTAGACACGGCTGGTGAGACTGGCGCCGTCCGCCGCGAAGACCTCCGCGACCGAGCCATCCACGAACACCCGCAGCCGCAGCGAGCCGTCGGCCTCAGGCCGGACCGTCGCGCCGCGCCGCTCACGATCCGGCACGCTGTCGAGGGTCGAGCGCGCGCGGTCAACCCACAGCTCGCCCGCTGCGCGGTCGAACACGATGCGCGTCTCCTCAGCCCCATCTGGTGAGCGCAGGACGCTCAGCCAGACCTCGGCGGCATCGCCGGGATCGAGCGTCAGGCCCAATTCCAGCCGGTCGCCGCTGACTTCACCGAGCGGCACGGTCCGCCCATCCGGGATCTCGATGCCTTCGAGCCGCTGGTGCGCGCCGCGCAGCATCTCGACCTCCGCCACCGGTCGCACGGCCAGCCGTCCATCGGCCGTCAGCGACAGCTCGGTCGGCAGCGACATCACGCCGGACCAGCCGCTCGCCTTCTGGGTCTCGACATCGCGATCCTCGCGCAGCCAGCCCCACATCAGCCGCCGCCCCTGCCCGTCGAGCATCACCTGGGGCGCGTAGTAGCAGCCGCCGTCGTCCACGATGCCCGTGCGCTCGGGCGTAAACCGATGCTCGCGGTACTCGCCGACCAGGAACAGCACCTTCC
Organism: Chloroflexota bacterium; assembly: GCA_020850535.1. Classification (NCBI taxonomy): domain Bacteria; kingdom Bacillati; phylum Chloroflexota; species Chloroflexota bacterium. The sequence continues at coordinate 8,616 of JADZEM010000201.1, read as the reverse complement.
GCAGCGGGATCGGCGAGATCAGCAGGACGTGCTTCCCCCCGAGCGGGAAAAAGTTCGGGCACTCCCACATGCGGCCGGTCTCGGCCTCAACGCCGCGACACAGCTCACCCAGGTACTCCCAGGCCACCAGATCGGGGGAGCGGTAGAGGAGGATGTTGCCGCCCTCGCCGGTCACCCCCGACCCGACGACGCAGTACCAGCCATCGACCTCGCGCCAGATGAACGGATCGCGGAACCCCTCGACGGGCATGCCCTCAGGTGAATCGGGGATGACCGGATTGGCGGCGTGCTTCGTCCAGGCCGTCAGATCGGGATCGGTCGGGTCGTCGGCGGTCGCGATGCACTGCACCTGCGGCCGAACGCCCGTGTACATCACGGTCGGCGTGCCGTAGTTGTCGAAGCCGCAGCCGGAGTAGACGCCGTCCTTGTCCGGGCCCCCCGGCGTCGGCGCGAGGGCGATCGGGAGATCCTGCCAGTGGACAAGGTCGTCGGTGACGGCGTGGCCCCAGTGGATCGTGCCGTGGAACGCGCCGTTGGGGTTGTACTGGTAGAAGAGGTGGTAGCGGCCCTGCCACTGAAGCAGCCCGTTCGGGTCGTTCATCCAGTTGGCGGGCGGCTGGAAATGGTAGGTCGGTCGGAGGCGGTCGGACATGGGACTCCTCAGGCGGGGCGGCTGCTGGCCGGCCTTGGGGCGGCGGCCCGCTGGCCGGGCTGGCTGCCAGGGTCAGCGTTCATCGGGACGCCAGATCGCGCTCTGCCGGGCGTCGAGAAAGCCGGCGTTGGTCGGACGCAGCTTCCAGGCCTCGACCGTCGCCAGGGTGGTCGGCGCGCCGACGGTAAAGGCGTCCAGGCCGATCCCCGGCCGTGTGTCCACAGCGTAGAAGACGGCCTGCCGGTCGGAGGCGAAGACCTCGACGATGTAGCGGTCCACGAAGATCCGCAGCTCGACATCCTCGCCGTCTGGCAGATCGGCCACGGCGAACGGAGCATCGGTCCCGCCCACCCGCAGCGTCCCCGTCTCCGGCCGCAGGACGATCGGCAGCCCGCCGCCGGCCCCATCTGAGAAGAGCACCACGCCGAACAGCTTGCGCCGGGCCTCGGCACGCGGGATCGTGATGCGAAGCTCCCAGGCCTCGCCGTCGAGCGTCAGCACACGCTGGAGCGACGGCGCAGCGACCGGCGGCACCGGGTCGGCGAACGCCAGCACCGGCTCGGCGATGGCGACGTTGTCGAGCTGACGTGGCTCGTACCGCAGGGATTCCAGCTCACGGAGGGGCCGCATGCGCAGGACGCCGTCCGCGGGCAGCTCCAGCTCGCGCGGCAGCGCCTGGATCGTCCGCAGACGCAGGCCGGCATCCGTCCCGGCCGTCCGGATCCAGGCCCACATCACCCGCCGACCGTCCGGCGTCAGCACGCTCTCGGGCGCGAAGTAGTCGGTGCGGCTGTGGACGCCCCAGACCGGCTGATCGTCGCGCCGCCAGTTGAGCCGCGCGTGCGAGGTCGGGACGAACTGCTCGGCCTCGGCGTCCCAGTCCCCGAGGTAGTAGCGGCAGCCGAGCGGGTGGCTGATGCAGAGCAGCATCCACGTGTCGCCGAGCCGAAAGAAGTTGGGGCAGGAGATATCCTCGCCGATGCCGGCGTCGGGAACGTCGTGCTGGAGGAAGTCGCCGACCAGCGTCCAGGTCTGGAGATCCGTCGACCTGAAGAGTGGCGGGTTCTTGCCGCCAGAGATGGCGTAGTAGGTGTCGCCGATGGTGAAGCAGTCGGGATCCCAGTGGGTGATGTCGGCGTCCGCGCCATCGGCCGTCTTGACGTTGACCGGGTACGGCTGCTCCCAGGCCGAGAGCGCCCGGTCCTTCGCCAGCGCGATCTGGTTCCGCCCAGACCCCTGCCCGTGGTAGATGACGGCGGGACGGCCCTCGCGGGTGACGAAGCCGGTCCCGCTGTACATCCCATGGCCCGTGAACGACGGCTGGAGCTTTGTCGGCTGCCAGGTCCAGTGAAGCATGTCGGGGCTGGTGACATGGACGAAGCTGTACGACTTCCCGCCCTGCCATGGGTGTGCCAGGATGTAGTGCAGGTGGTACAGGCCGTCCAGGTAGAAGGCGGCGTTCGGATCGCCGGGCGAGCTGTCGCCGCCCGGGTGCATCAGGTGGTACGTCAGCGTTGGGTCGCTCATCAGAGAAGCTGCCTCGTGCGTTGGGGCATCGACGCCCTGTGGCCGCGTCGTGCTAGCGGTTCGCAGGTTGGCGCATCGGGGAGAGGCGGGCATCCTCGATGTGTGCGCTGCCGCTCTCGGCCCACAGTCCGACACCGCCGCCAACGCGCTGTCCGGACAGCGTTGCCAGCACGACCTCGCCGTCAAGCTCCAGCTCCAGGTACGCGCCAACCGAGAGCAGCCTGAACGGCATCGCCCGTCCGGCCTCGACCGGGTGATACATCCATCCTCGCTGGATCTCCTGATACGCGTAGGTCGGCTGCTCCACGGGCGGCAGCCACTTCTGGAGTGAGATGTCCTCCCGCCCCGGCGCGACTTCGACGAAGTAGCCGCCGCCGCGCTCGTCGAGGCGCAGCCCGAAGCCGGCCGACGGCGCGTCGAACGTGACGGTCCCCTCAAACAGGAAATCACCGAGATCCTGGGCGCCGGTGACCATGTCCGCGCCGGCCGCCACCGAGACGCTCCATCCGCGCGCTGCACGCCCCTGGAACGCCGTCCGGCTGCTGGCCTCAAACGGCGCGGCCGGCGCTTCGCGGTACGCCTCCCAGCCGGGGAAGCTCGCGCGGCGCAGGCTGCCGTCCGTCCGCCGAATCAACTGGAGCGGCGGCGGCGCGATCCGCCCGTAGGTGTTGATCCGCGTCCCAAAGGCCGGCCAGTCGTAGTCGGCAAACTGGCCCTGAAGGAGGATCGGGCGGTGCCAGCAGTAGAACAGGTCCATGTCCTGCCAGCGGCAGACGCGACCGGCGTAGTGGCCCATCGGCGCCAGGAAGCCGCCGTCCGTCGGAATCGTGTACGGCCCCTCGAACGCGGGAGCCTGCCAGTAGCGCTGGCTGCGGTCCTCCATGATGCCGGCCGTCAGGTAGTAGTGCCCGTCCACGGTGAAGACCTGCGGACACTCCAGATCCCAGTAGCGACGCGGCGCGAACAGCGGCGGGCGGACTTCCCAGTTGACGAGGTCGTCAGAGGCCATCAGGGCGGCGCAACCACGCCGCAGGAACGGCCCCTCGGCTTCGCGCCCACAGACGACGGCGTAGAACGTGTCGCCAACCTTGATCGGCTTCGGATCGCGCCAGGAGACGCGCCCGCCCGGCAGCGGCTCGGCCTCGTACCAGCGTCGATCGGCCTCGGCGACCGGATTGCCAGCGTGCTTGGTCCAGCGGATCAGGTCCGTGGAGGTCGCGACGGCGATCCGCTGGATTCGGCCCTGCTCGGCCCGCCCGAGCGCGGTGTAGACCATGTAGTAGGTCCCCGCGTGCTCGGTGACGCTCATGGTGTAGATCATGTCGTCGTCTGGACCCTCGCCGGGATCGCTGGTCCGGATGGCGGCCGGCAGCGCACGCCAGGAGAGGCCATCATCGGAGACGACGTGCTGCACGACATCGTGGTTCGGCAGCGTCAGATGGAACAGGTGGATCTCGTCGCCGGCCGAGAAGACCTCGACGTCGCCAAGCTCCGGGCCGATCCCGGCGGGCGGTGCATACACGCTGATTTACCCCTTCACACCCGTACGGGCGATACCTTCGATCACGTACCGTTGGGCGAACACAAAGATGAGCAGGACCGGCATCATCGAGATGACCACGCCCGCCAGCACGACCGACAGGCTGCCGGTGCCCAGGTAGCCCTGCAAGGTGACCAGCCCGAGCGGCAGCGTGAAGTTGTGCTGGCTGCTCAAGAAGATCAGCGGGCGGAAGAACTCGTTCCAGAACGTGTTGAACGAGAGGATGGCCAGGACGGCCAGCGGACCGGCGCACAGCGGCACGAACACCCGCGAGAAGATGTGCCATTGGTCCGCGCCGTCGATCTTCGCGGCGTCCACCAGGTCTTGCGGCACCTGCATGAACGCCTGCCGCATGAAGAACACCCCGAACGCGCTGACCCAGGCCGGCAGGATCAGCGACCAGAGCGTGTCGGCCAGGCCGAACCACTTGATCAGCAGGAAGACCGGGATGATGGTCGCCTGGCCGGGCACCATCAGCGAAGCCATCAGCAGGATGAACAGGACGTTCTTGCCGGGGAAGTTGAGCCGGGCGAAGGCGTAGCCGGCCAGAGAGGCCGTCACCAGCTGCCCCACGACGATGGCCAGGCTGACCTTGACGCTGTTCGTCAGGATCTCGGCGAACGGCACGCTGTCGAACACCATCTGGTAGTTCGCGAACGCCAGATCGGTTGGCAGCCACTTCGGCGGCAGGCTGAAGGACTGGGCCGGCGTTCGCAGGGAGGTCGAGATCGTCCAGACGATCGGCGCGAGCCACAGACAGGCCAACACCACCAGCGCCGCGCCCAGCAGCTGCCGCGCCAGCAGGGCGGTCCACCGCGAGGCGCCGGAGGCCGGACGCACGGCACGGGTCTGGACCGACGCTTCGCCAGCCAGCGTATCAGTCATAGTGCACCCACCGCTTCGACAGCCAGAACTGCACCACCGTCAGCGCCATGATCAGCAAGAAGAGCAGCGAGGCGATGGCCGCGCCGTACCCGATGGCAAGGTTCTGGAAGGCGCTCTCGTAGATGATCATCACGACGGTGCGTGAAGAGTCGCCAGGGCCGCCGCGCGTCATGACGAACGGCTGCTCGAAGACCTGGAGCGCGCCGATCACGCCGATGACGGTCACGAACAGCATCGTGGGGCTGAGCAGCGGCAGCGTGACGTTGAAAAACTTCGCCAGCGGCCCCGCGCCATCGATGTCGGCGGCCTCGTACATATCGCGCGAGATGTTCTGCACCCCGGCGACGAAGATGATGAAGTTGAAGCCCAGCGAGCGCCACGTCGCAGCGAAGATCACCGCCACCAGCGACCAGCTGGCAGAGTTGAGCCAGGGGATGCGCTCGAAGCCCAGCAGCGCGACGTAGTAGTTGATGACGCCGAACTCGCGCTGGAAGAGGTAGCTGAGCACCACGGCGACAGCCGCTCCGGACAGCGTCAGCGGCAAGAAGAAGGCTGTCCGCAGGAAGTAGGTGAGCGGACGCGAGCGCACACTCTGCACCGCGACCGCCAGGATCACGGCCAGCGAGACCTCAAGCCCGACCGCGCCCGCCACGAACAGGAGGGTGTTGCGAAAGGCAGTCAGCAGGCGGGCGTCCTGGGTCAGGTTGGCGAAGTTCTGCGCGCCAACGAACCTGGGGGCCTTCTGAGCCAGGAGATCCCAGTCATAGAAGCTCAGCCCGAGCGACGCGATCACCGGCCCGAAGACGAAGAGCAGGAAGCCGGCATACGTCGGCAGGATGAAGAGGTAGCCGGTCAACGCCTCGCGGCGGGCCATTCCCCGCATGCCCTGCTGGGTGAACCAGCCGAACGGCGACGATGCCATGCTCATCGCGCTGGACCGCGCGACGGGAGTACTCATGATGTCCGTCCGTCATGCGCCGGGCGGGGCCGTGTCGCGGCCCCGCCCGGTGTGACCGCGTCGTGTCTACGCTTTGGGTCGAGCGGCGAACAGCTTCGTCAGCTCGGTGTGCAGCTCGTCGAGGGCGGCCTTGGCCGGGCGCTCGCCAGTGATCGCCAGATCGACGTACTTGACCATCAGGGTCGCCAGCTGGTTCGACTCTGGCGGCGCCGGGATCGGCGCGGTGTCCGGGTGCTTGTCGAAGGTGTCGTAGAACACCTTCCAGTTCTTGATGCCGCCCATGCGGTCCTCGGTCATCAGCGAGCGACGCGGTGAGGTCGTGGTCGTCGGCTTGCCCATGACCGCGCCGATGACCTCCTTGCTGACCCAGTACTTCATGAACGTCCACATCTCTTCGCGGACGGGCGAGGCCTTCAAGCCCATCAGGCCACCCGAACCAAACTGGTGGCGCTGGGACTTCCACTTCGGGAAGAGCCGCACGTCAAACGTGCCCTCCTTCATGCCGGCCGCCGTCAGGCCTGAGGCCCAGAACGCGCCAGCCGGTGTCATCCCGACCTTCCCGCTCACGAAGTTCGCCTGCTGGGCCGCGCCGCCGCCGGCGGCCGGATCGAGCGCGGTCCGCTCCTTGGTCATCTCGACCAGGAACTCAAGTGCTTCGACGTTCTTTGGATCGTTGGCCTTGGAAGCGTTCCAGCGCCAGCCGCCGCCACGCCCCTTGCCCGATGGATCGTCCTTGTAGAACGTGCTCCAGAGCCATTCACCGCCGGGCGCCCGCTCTTCCGAGAGCAGGTTGGAGTCGTTGACGAAGACCCACGGGATGTAGCCGCCCCAGTGACGGTTCGTCCAGGCGTACCCGAACGTCTCGGGCTGGCCGGTCGCATCCTTCTTGGAAGCCAGCTTCCGGCCGATGGTGCGGAAATCCTCCATCGTCCAGTCATCCTTGGGCGGCTCGATGCCGGCCTTCTGGAGCGCGTCGAGGTTGAGGAACATGTTGGCGGCGTTGAAGTTGGCCGGCAGCTCGTAGAGGCTGCCCTCGTACATCATCGCCTCGACCAGCGAGGGATGCACGTCGGAGAAGTACTCCTGCATACTCGCCTGATCGGCCTTGACGAAGTCGTCCAGCTTGACCGCCAGATCCTTCCCGGCGAAGAGCTGCGTGCCCTCGGTCGCCACGTTCACGAGGTCGGTGGGCTTGCCGCTGGCCATCTCCGTCAGCAGCTTGACGAAGAACTGATCGTGGTCCGGGGCCTGAATCGGCGTGAACTCGACGGCGACGCCCGGATTCTTCTCGGCGAAGGCCTTGGCAAAGGCCGTCAGTTCCTGGGCGCGCTGCTGCGTCGCATTGACCGCCGCGCGCAGGGTGATCGGCCCCTTGGGCTTGCCCTGCGCGGCCGCGCCCGCTGCCGGTGCAGCGGCCGGCGCGGCGGCGGCTGGCTTCTCAGCAGGCTTTTCGGCCGGCTTCTCGGCAGCCTTCTCCGCCGGCTTCGGCGCGGCTGCCGGGCTGCCGCAGGCGGCTGCCAGCAGCGCGGCGGCGGTGGCCCCGAACGTACCGGCCAGGAGTCTTCGGCGTGAGATCGTTGCGCGGGCCGTCATGATCCCTCCCCTTCTTCGGGCGAATGGCTCACCGCAAGGTGAGCGGTGCGTCTCCCTGGGCCAGCCGACGCCGGCCGAACATGTCGTCAAGCTCTGATGGATGGAAGCCCTGGGCCGCCCCACACGACTCGCGAACGATGAGCCGCGTCGGCAGCACCACGTGCCGAGGCTCCTTCCCGCCGCCACCCTCGATCCGCTCCAGGAGCATCCGGGCCGCCGTCGCTCCGATCTCGTAGGTCGGCTGGGCGACGGAGGTCAGCCGTGGGCGCAGCACAATCGCCCAGTCAAAGTCGTCAAAGCCGACGATGGCCAGGTCGTCGGGCACACGTACCTGCCGCGCCTGCAACGCCAGCAGCGCGCCGATGGTCATCAGGTTGTTCGTCGAGAAGACGGCGGACGGCGGACGCGGCAGGTCGAGCAGGGCCAGCATCTCACGGTACCCGCCGTCGAGCCGCGAGTTGCCAAGGCGCACCAGATCCGGATCGGCGCGGATACCGCGATCGGCAAGGGCCTGGTGGAAGCCGGCCAGCCGCTCGTTCGTGGTCCCCACGCCGGCCAGCCCGGAGATCACCCCGATGCGAGTGTGCCCCAGCTCTACCAGATGGTTCACCGCCTCCCAGGCGCCTCGGACGTTGTCCACGAGAACGGCGTCGCAGGGTGCGCCGGGCGGCGGGCGGTCGAAGCAGACCAGTGGAAACCCCAGCTCGACGAGCCGGTCGACGGCCGGCTGACGGGTGCCGGTCGGGGCCATCAGGATCGCGTCGACCCGCTTGCGCCGGAGCATGCTGAGGTAGGTCAGCTCTTTCCGGGGGTCCTCGTCGGTGTTGCAGAGGATGACGCTGTAGCCGGCCGCGTTCGCCACGTCTTCGATGCCGCGCACCAGCGACGTGAAGAACGGATTGCTGATGTCGGTGATGAGCAGGCCGATGGTATGGCTGCGATCCCGCTTGAGACCCTGCGCGAGCGAGTTGACCTCGTAGTGGAGCCGCTCGATGGCCGCGAGGACGCGCTGGCGTGTCGCCACGGCGACTGGACGGGTGTCATTGAGGACGTGAGAGACGGTGGTGGTCGAGACACCGGCCTCACGCGCCACATCGATGATGGTCGCGCGCATCGTGGCCTGCCAATCGTTTGCCGCAAACGTTTTCGTGAGCATACCGCCCTTTTGCCGTCCTGTCAACGGGGTCCGGCCGGCCACCTTTCTCGGCCTCTCCGCTCCGCGGCGCCCGCCCAGGGCGATTGCATGTTCATTGGTGTACCCGAAGCATCATGGAACGGGCGGTCGGGGGTTGAAACCCCCGCCTACAGTCATTCCGTCGCTGCGCGACGGCCGTCGGGAACGGCAGGCACTGGTGCGACTGGCGCGTCGCGCAGCGACTGCAGGATCGTAGGCGGGGCTTTCAAGCCCCGACGCCGCCGCACGACGCGCTCAACATACGATTGCACTGGTAGCAGCATCAG
>JADZEM010000200.1 GCA_020850535.1 Chloroflexota bacterium | reverse complement strand
GGGCCACCTCGCGGCCCCATCCTTGCCATACTCCTAGCGGGTCCATCATCTGCCTCCCTTCGGTCATTCAACCTCCGGGTTCCGCAGATGGTGGACCCGCCTTCGCAATAACTGTCGGGAAGTCAGCTCCCGCGCACAGGGAGAGGGGGCCGGGGGGTGAGGGCCTTCCCAGGCCGGGGGGTGAGGGCCTCCCAGGGCGCGGGTGAGGGCCTCGTCGCTAGACGAGCAGCCGCATCGGGTGCTCCAGGAAGCCCTTGAGCGCCTGGAGGTAGCGCGCGCCGTTCGCGCCGTCGAGCACGCGGTGATCCACCGAGAGCGTTACCCGCATGCGGTCGCGGATCTGCACGTCGCCGTCGATCACCACCGGTTCCTTCGTCACCATGCCGACAGCCAGGATGGCCGCCTCCGGCGAGTTGATGACCGCCGTGAAGTGCTCGATGCCGAACATGCCCAGGTTGCTGATGGTGAAGGTGCCGCCCGAGTAGTCGGCCGGGGTCAGCTTGCCGGCCCGGGCCTTGTCGATCAGCGCCTTCGACTCGCGGGCGATCTGCCCGACGCTCTTCTGGTCCGGATCCCGCAGGACCGGCACGATGAGGCCGTTCTCCAGCGCCACGGCGATGCCGATGTGAATCCGCTTCTTGCGGAGGATCTTGTCCCCGCCGAAGCTGACGTTCACGTCCGGCTGCGCCCGCAGCGTCAGGGCGCAGGCCTTGACGATCAGATCGTTGACCGAGACGCGGGTATCGTCGCCGGCCGCCTCCAGCTCGGCGTTGACCTGCTTCCGCAGCTCGATCAGGCGCGTCACGTCGTAGACCGAGGTCAGGAAGAAGTGCGGCGCGCTCTGGAGCGACTCCACCATCCGCCGGCCGGTGACCTTGCGGATGTTGTTGAGCGGAACCTCTTCGATCTCCTGGTCCGGGCCAGCCTGGACCGCGGCCGGCGCAGCTGCGGAGGACGGAGCAGCAGCCTGCGTCGCGGCCGGTGCAGATGCAGCAGACGGCTGGGGGGTGGGCGGCGTTGTTCCGCCCTCGGCCAGCTTCTCCACGTCCGCGCGGATCACCCGGCCGCCGGGGCCGCTGCCCTGCACAGATGCCAGGTCGATCCCCTTGTCGCGGGCGATGGCGCGGGCCATCGGCGAGGCGCGGACCTCGCCGTTGGGGGCGGGGGGAGCTTCCGTCTGGGCCGGCGCAGCGGTTGAGGCCGGTGCGGCAGCGCCACCACCGGGGGCCGCTGCCGTCTCGCCGCCTGGGAACGTGCCGTAGCCGTAGGTGCGCTGTGGCTCGGCCGGCTTCTCGGGAGCGGCTTGTGCGGGCGCAGAGGCCGACGCGGCTACCGGGGCCTCTGCCTTTGGTGCTTCAGCCGGCGCGGGGGCTGGTGTGGCCGCTGCTGATGCACCTGAGCCGTCCCCGATCAGCATGATCGGCTGGCCGATGGGCACCGTCTCGCCCTCGCCGACCAGCACCTTCTCGACGACGCCGCCCTCGTAGGCCTCAAGCTCCATCGTCGCCTTGTCGGTCTCGATCTCCAGCAGGATCTCGCCCTTCTGGACCTGATCCCCCGGCTTCTTGAGCCACCTGGCGATGGTGCCCTCGGTCATCGTGTCGCTGAGCCGAGGCATCGTGACTTCAGCCACGGGCCACCCCCGCGAGACCGGGGATCACGATGCCACCGTTGCGGCGCGCCCCGCCCGAGGCCGCCAGCGTCGCGCGGACGGCGTCCACGAGATGCTGGGCCGTCGGCAGCGCCGACAGCTCCATGACCTTGGAGTAGGGAAGGGCGACCTCCGCCGCCGCGATCCGCCGGACCGGGGCGTCCAGGTAGTCAAAGGCATACTCCTGGATCGTCGCCGCGACTTCCGCGCCGACGCCGTAGGAGCGCCAGTCTTCCTCGAAGACCACCGCGCGGTTCGTCTTCTTGACCGAGTTGACGATGGTGGTGCGGTCCAGCGGGCGCAGCGAGCGGATGTCCACCACCTCGGCGTCGATGCCGTACTCGTTCGCCAACTGCTCGGCCACGTTCACCGCCACCGCCGCCATCCGCGAGTAGGCGATGATCGAGATGTCCTTGCCCTCGCGCTTGATGTCGGCGGTCCCCAGCGGGATCACGTCGTCCGGGCCATCCTCCGGCACCTCGCCGCGCGTGTTGTAGAGCGCGAGGTTCTCCAGGAAGATGACCGGATCGTCGTCGCGGATGGCCGACTTGAGCAGACCGCGCGCGTCGGCCGGGGTGGACGGCGCGACCACCTTGAGGCCGGGCACGTGCGCGAACCAGACCTCGGGATTCTGCGAGTGCGTGGCGGCAAGCTGCTGGCCGCCGCCCCCGGGCGTCCGAATCACCATCGGCACCCGGGACTGCCCACCGAACATGTAGTGGATCTTGGCGGCGTGGTTCACGATCTGGTCGATGGCCAGCATGATGAAGTTGATCGTCATGATCTCGACGACGGGCCGCAGCCCGAGCATCGCCGCGCCGACGGCCGCCCCGACGAAGCCCTCTTCGGCAATCGGCGTGTCGCGGACGCGCTTCTCGCCGAACTCCTGGAGCAGGCCAGCCGTGATCTTGTACGAGCCCTCGAACACGCCGATCTCTTCGCCCATCAGGACGACGTTCTCGTCGCGGAGCATCTCGTCGCGTAGGGTGTCGTGGAGGGCCTGGCGATAGGTGATGATCGCCATCGGTCAGCGGCCTCCTAGCGCGGCGGCCCCGCCGATATCGGCCAGGCCCGTGTGGTCGCCCGGCAGCGAGCGGTCGATGTTCGGGACTTCAGAGGCAAAGTCGAACACGTAGAGATCCTTGGGTTCGGGCTCTGGCGACTCGTCGGCGAACGCGACGGACGCCTCGACGATCCGGTTGACCTGATCGTCGATCTGCTTCAGGCCGTTCTCGTCCAGCAGGCCGGCGTCCAGCAAGGAGCGGCCATACGCCGGGATCGGATCGTGCGAGCGGCCCTTCTCGACAAACTCACGCGGGCGGTAGCGGTCCGGATCGACCACCGAGTGCCCACGGTGGCGGAAGCTGACCGCTTCGAGGACGGTCGGCGCCTTGTCCTTGCGGCCGGCCTCGACGGCGCGGAGCGTGGCGTCGCGGACGGCCAGCAGGTCGTTGCCATCCACCCGCTCGGCGCGCATCCGGTACGCGCAGGCCTTCTTGTACAGATCCGGCTCGGCGGAGCCCTTCTCGACGCTGGTGCCCATGCCGAACTGGTTGTTCACGATCAGGAAGATGACCGGCAGGTTCCAGAGCTGGGCTATGTTCAGGGACTCGTGCCAGGCGCCGATGTTGGTGGTGGCGTCGCCCATCTGGCAGACGACGACCTCATCCAGCCCCTTGTGGGCGATGGTCAGCGCCGCGCCCGTCGCCAGCGGCAACTGCCCGCCGACGATGGCGTACCCGCCCATGAAGCGGGCCTCGGCGTCGAAGAGGTGCATCGAGCCGCCGCGGCCCCGCGAGACGCCCGTCTCCTTGCCGAACAGCTCGGCCATCACCCGGTTCGGATCGACGCCGCGCCCGAGGATGTAGCCGTGCTCGCGGTAGTTGGTGAAGACGTAGTCGCGCGGTTCGAGCGCGGACATCACGCCGACGACGGTGGCCTCCTCGCCCAGGTTCAGGTGGCAGTAGCCGCCGATCTTGGCGCGGGTGTACATCTCGCCGGTCTTCTCCTCGAAGCGGCGGATCAGCACCATCTGTCGGTAGAAATCGATCAGTTGCTCGCGCGACTCCGGCCGGCCGCGTAGGCTGGTGGGCGACTGTGCCGTCGCCGCTACGTCCGTCTCCGCTGAGCCGTGTCCATTCGGCTCGGCGTTGCGCTTGCGGGACGCGGTGCTCGTCCGTCCGCCACCTTGCGCGGCGGCACGACCGCCTGAGCCGCTCCGTGCGCTGCCGTTGCTCGCCATCATGCCTTTCCCAACCTCACACAGCCGGTCACGTGCCAGCGTCGATCGACTGCTGCTGAACTCGTCCGTGGCCGGAGCGCCCGACCACCTGCGTGGCCGAACTTACATGCCAGGGTTCTGCCGCTCGTGGCGGAAGTTGTCCGCCGTTCCGCACTTCCAACACCGCTCCGGCGGGGCCTTCCCTCGGCTGACCTCGCCGCAGACGTCGCAGATCCAGTGGAGCACGAATTCCCGGAGGATGTCGCCACGGCTGACGATCCCCACCAGCTCACGCCCACGGAAGACCGGCAGCCGCGCCAGCCGCTGCTCGATCAGGAGCGCCCGCGCCGCGCGGATGTCCGCGTCCTCGGCGATGGTCACCACGTCCGGACTCATCACCTCGCCGGCGGTGTCGCCGTCCCGCGCGAGGAGATCGAAGTCGCTGACCATGCCCACCAGCTCGCCGTCATGGGTGAGGACCGGGAGCCCGCTGAACCGCCGCTCCGCCAGGATGCGCGCCACCTCGAGCACCGAGGTATCGTCGGTGACGCTCACAACATAGCGGCTCATGATATCGCGGACCCTGACGGGCGTGGCAGACGGTGGTGTCGCGGACACAGAAACTCCCCCGGCGCAGCACGCCGGTTCCATAAGTGAGGGTAGCATATCGGCACAGTCAGATTGATAGGTTCCAGCGCCCGGCGGACCATGCCTCCGCGTTGTGCAGGTTGCCCGCCGGAGCGGGGGTGCTCGCCCGCCGTGGTAGCATCGAGGACGACCAGATCCCTGTCGGCTCATCGTCCGGAGCGACTCAGAGCATGCTGCTGACTGCTTTCCGCCTTGACGGTTGCCCGGCCCGATGACCCTCGGGTGGGAGCCGTCCGCGCCGTGGCATCTGGTCGTGACGGGGCTGGCGCTGCTGGCGGCCGCCCTGCTGCTGGGACGCGGCGTCGTGGACGGCTGGCTGGTCTTCGCGCGGCGGGGGCCGGTGCGCGGCCTCGTCCTGTTGCTCTCGCTGCTGGCCGGCCTGATGCTGACCGTCGCTGCCTGGAACCCGGTCCTGACCGCCCCCATAGACCCGAGCCGCCTGCATCTGGTGGTGGTGGCGGACGTGTCGAGCAGTGTGCTGCGGGCGGATGGCGGCTGGCCGGCCGTCCGCGAGCGCGCGTCTCGCCTCCTTGACTCCCTGGTGACGGCCCTCCCCCCTGAGATGCGCGCCGCCAGCACGGCCAGCATCGTGACCGTCCGCAGCGGCGTGACGGTGGCCCGGCGCAGCCTGCCACTGGCCGATCTCTCGCGCGCGCTGCGGACCGTCGAGCCGGGCGAGTTCGCCAGTGGGGCCGGCACCAACCTCGGGGCCGGGCTTCAGCAGGCCCGCGAGCTGATCGAAGCGGCACAGGTGCAGGGAAGCGTCCTGCTCGTCAGCGACGGCCACGAGAACGAGGGGACGCCAGACGCGAACGTCCTCACAGCAGCCCAGCGGTTGGCGCGGCAGGGCATCCCCGTCCACGTGCTGCCCGTCGCCAGCGGCCAGCCGGAGCTGGCGATTGCCGCCGCCAACCTGCCGGCTCGCGTGGAGGCCGAGAGCCTGACCTACCTTCGGGCGGTCCTGGCGAACGGACGGGCCGGACCAGTTCAGGCGGCGCTCGCGACTACCCAGAACGGCGACGCAGCTGCCGCCCCACCGCCGGAGCAGGCCCGCCTCGACGCCGGCGCGTTCGGGCGGGTGCGCCAGCCGATCCGCTTCGAGGGCCTGGGCCTCCAGACCGTCGATCTGGTGCTGACGCCGTCCGATGGGGCCGGCGAGCACCGCCGCCGACTCTTCACCCACGTGACCCGTCCCCCACGCATCCTCTCCATCGGCGGGGACCATCGCTGGATCGACGTGCTGCCGGCCGGGGCGGCGCGCGTCGAGCAGATCGGCCCGCGAGACCTGACCTCCCCCGAGCAGCTCAAGGACGTGGACGCCGTCGTCATCGGCAGCGTCTCGGCGGATCAGCTTGCGCCCGAGACTGGCCCCGTGCTGGACCGCGCCGTCCGCGAGGAGGGCATCGGGCTGCTGGTGCTGAACGGCGGCCACGAGGGCGCCCCGCCAGACGGCCCGACTATCCTCGCGAGCTACGCCGAGACGGGCATCGGGGCGCTGCTGCCGGTGGTCCCAGGGCCGCGCCCGTTCACCCAGGAAGCGCCAGCGCGGCAGGTCGTCATCATGATCGACGCCTCGGGGAGCATGGGCGGCTGGCGGCTGAACAAGGCCAAAGAGATCGCCACCTACGTCATCCAGCATCGGCTGCGGCCCCAGGACCACCTCGACGTGCTGGTGTTCACGACCGGAGCGTTGCACATCGTCGAGAATCTCCCGATGGACGAGGCCGGCAAGCGGTTCGCCATCGATCAAGTCAGCCGCATCCAGATCGGCGGCGGCACCGATCCATCCGAAGCCCTGCGGCTGATCGCCGGGCGCAAGCTGGAGAACTGCGGGCTGCTGTTCATCTCGGACGGTGAGTTCGGGGCCGTCAGCGCCCGCCCGGAGTGCAAGACGACGGCCTTCGCGATCGACTCGCCGGGCATCGTGCCCGGCTCGGCCATCGCCCGCCTCGGCGACGCGATCCCGGTGCCGCAGAGCTTCAACCCGGCCGCCATCACCCTGCCCTACTTCGAGCCGGAGCAGCGGACCCGCTACTTCGAGCCGGGCGAGTTCGTCGGGGCGCAGACGGATGCGCTGGCCCGCCCGGGCGGCCGGCCGCTGATCCCCGCTCTCCCTGTCGACGGCTCGGCCGTCAGCCATGCGAAGCCGGACGCCGAGGTCTACGCCGTCCGCCCGCGCCTGACCGACCCGCTGCTGGCGCTCCGTCCGGCCGGGCGCGGCTACGTCGGCGTCTTCACCGGGGCCGTGCCGACCGCCTGGGCCGGGCAGGCCGAGGCGGGCCGGGCGGTGGCAAGCTGGCTCGACGCCATCGTGCCGTACGCCGCCCGTGACCGCTACGACTTCCGGCTGGCGGATCGCGGGGATCGGATCGATCTCCAGATCGCGCTGCTGGCCCAGGACGGCCGCATTCCGGCCGTACAGTCGGTCGGGGCGCGGGTTGAGGTCGCGGGCAAGCCGCCGGTCGGCGTAGCGCTGCGGCAGGCGGCCGATCTGGTCTCGACGTTCGTCGGGACGATGCGCCTGCCACGCGAGCAGGCCGCGCAGACGGGCATCCTGGTACTGGAGGAGGCCGGCCCCGACGCGTTGCGCCGGCCGCAGCGGATTCCGCTGGTGATCCCACCGGCCGCCAGCCTCACCGAGACGGCCACCTCCGAAGCGTACAGCTACGGCCTCAACGAGCCGCTGCTGCGTCGCGTCGCCGAGGTGACGGGGGGCGTCTACGACCCGCCGCCGGACGCGACGCCGCTGGCGGCCCGTCCGGCGGCCCCGCCCTCAACGCCGTTCTGGCCCTGGCTGCTGACGATTGGCGGCAGTCTGTATCTCGCCGCCATCGCCCTGCAACGCCTGAACCTGTGAGCCTCTGCCTCAGGCGTGCGCCGCCGCGGCTGCCGCCGCCTCGACCTCGTCCTTCGCCAGCCGCAGCCGCACGATCGACTCGCCAACCGACTCGATCTGCAACCGCGACACCTCGACGGTGTCGCCACCGCCGAACAGTGTTCGCAGCGCGCCGCCGACCCGCAGCACGAAGCCCTGGACCCGGCCGCTGTCCGCATCGAAGCGCAGATCGTCCACCACGCCGATGTCGTCGCCGTGGCGATCCAGCACCAGCGCGCCCTTCGTGAGGGTCACCGCGTCCGGATCCTCCAGATCGACCGTCTCGTCCGGGACCAGGATCGGCATCGACATGCCCATCGGGTCCACGGCCAGTGGGTAGGCGTAGCTGCCTGCTGGGAAGGCGTAGCCAGCCGGCGCAACCCAGGTGCCGGGAGGTGGCCCGTACTCTTCCGGCCGGAAGTCTGGCAGCCGCTCCAGCTCGTCCTTCGTCAACGTGAGGCGGATGGCATCGCCGTCCTGGCTGCCCCGCTCGATGTCCTCGCGCGGCACCATGATGTCGCGCCCGAAGATCGCACCCGTCCGGACGACAATCGAGGTCACTTCATTCGTTCGTGGGTCGATGATGGCGCGGTCCACGCTGCCGATGTTGTGGCCGTCGCTGGCGCGAACCTTCGCATCAAGATCGAGTCGCATCAGATTGCTCCCTCCCAGCCTTCCGCACCCCGCTGTGCGTGCTGGCGTGACACCGGCCTCAAAGCAAGTCCGGTGCCATGGCGTCGTCGTTGGCCTGCCGGGAGGCCCCTGCCTCAGGGCGATTGCCTGTTCATTGGTGTCCCCGAAGCATCATGGAACGGGCGGTCGGGGGTTGAAACCCCCGCCTACAGTCACGCCGTCGCTGCGCGACGGCCGTCGGGAACGGCAGGCACTGGTGCGACTGGCGCGTCGCGCAGCGACTGCAGGATCGTAGGCGGGGCTTTCAAGCCCCGACGCGGCGGCACG
>JADZEM010000199.1 GCA_020850535.1 Chloroflexota bacterium | reverse complement strand
TCGACCGCGAGAAGCTGCAGGAGCGGCTGGCGAAGCTGGCGGGCGGCGTCGCGGTGATCCGCGTCGGCGCGGCCACCGAGGTCGAGCTGAAGGAGAAGAAGCACCGCGTCGAGGACGCGCTCCAGGCGACCCGGGCGGCCGTCGAGGAGGGCATCGTTCCTGGCGGCGGCATCGCCTACATCGGCGCGCTGCACGTCCTGGACGACGTGCTGAAGGGCTACGAGGGCGCGAGCGACGAGCGCACGGGCGTGGCGCTGCTCAAGCGGGCGCTTGAGGAGCCGATCCGCCGGATCGCCACCAATGCTGGCCTCGAGGGCTCGGTCATCGTCGAAGAGGTTCGCAAGCGGCCGTTCGGCGAGGGCTACGACGCCAGCAAGGGCGAGTACTGCAACATGATCGAGCGGGGCATCATCGACCCGCTGAAGGTCACCCGGTCGGCCCTGGAGAACGCGGCGTCCATCGCCACGATGATCCTGACCACCGAGACCCTCGTCACCGAGGTTCCGGAGAAGACGCCGCCGGCCGCCGCCCCGGCGATGCCGGAGTATTGATCCAGGCAGGCCGAAACGCTCACGCGCAGGCCTGATCGCAAAGAGGCCCCTGGTTCCGTCTGGAGCCAGGGGCCTCTTTGTGTGTGGTGGCCCGCCGCCTCCGGCGCTCGGTACACTCGCGGCCAGACAGACCTGTGCCACGCGAGCGACGTGGCCGCCAGAGGGGGACTGACCGATGACGCTGCTGCTCAACCGCGCCGAGCTGGAGAAGGTTCTCGACGTTTCGTCGGTGATCGAGGCCGTCGAACAGGGGTTTTCCGACTTTTCGAACGCGAAGGTCGTCATGCCGGTCCGCACGGCCATCCGGGTCTCGGACCCGCCGGGCGTGATGCTGGTGATGCCGTGCTCGATGACCGATTCGGGCGCGCTCGGCACCAAGATCGTCTCGGTCTTCCCGCAGAACCCGTCGCGCGGCCTCCCGACCATCGGCGCGCTCTACGTGCTGCTGGATGCGACGACCGGCTTCCCGATCGCCGTGATGGACGCCGGGTTCATCACCGGCCTGCGGACGGCGGCCGCCTCGGCCGTGGCGACGAAGTACCTCGCCCGTGAGGACGCGAAGACGCTCGGCATCTTCGGGACCGGCGTCCAGGGGCTGTACCACGCGCTGGCGATCCCCGCCGTCCGCAAGGTCGAGAAGATCCTCGTGCGCGGCTCGTCGGTCGCCAAGGCGCAGGCGTTTATCGACGGGCTGAAGGGGCGCGTCGATGCCGAGTTCGTGGCGACGGACTCTATTGAAGATGTTGCCACGACCGATATCGTGGTGACGGGCACCACCCAGACGACGCCGCTCTTCTCCGGCAGCCTCCTCAAGGCCGGCGCGCACGTGAACAACGTCGGCTCCCACGCTCCGGCCGCCCGCGAGATGGACACTGAGTCTATCGTTCGCAGCACCGTGGTCGTGGACTCGTACGATGCCTGCTGGGCCGAGTCGGGCGACATCCTGATCCCGATTGACGAGGGCGCCATCACCCGCGAGCACGTCGTCGCCGAGCTGGGCCAGGTCGTGGCCGGCAAGAAGCCGGGCCGCCAGAGCGCCGATCAGCTCACCCTGTTCAAGTCGAACGGGCTGGCGTTCCAGGACGCCGTGACGGCGGCGCTGGCGCTCGAACGGGCCAAGGCGGCCGGGGTCGGGACCGAGTTCAACTTCGGCTGAGCGGTGAGGTCGTCGTCGCAGCCAGCAGCTCGTCGGGCGTGACGCTCGCCACGCCGATCCGCCGCACCACCAGCCCGGCCGCCGCGTTGGCGAGCCGGGCCGCGTCTATCGGGTCCGCGCCGCAGGCCAGCCCGAGCGCCAGCACGGCGATCACCGTGTCGCCGGCGCCGGTCACGTCCCAGACCTCCGTGCGGTTGGCCGGCTCCAGGTGGGTGTGGGTGCCGTCCGCCGCCACGACGGACATCCCGTCGCCGCCCCGCGTGATCACGACGTGCCGTGATCCAAGCTCGCGGGCCAGACGGGCGCCGGCCTCCTGAAAGTCCAGTTCGGCCCGCAGCACGGTCGCAAGGGCCGCCTCGGCGTCCGGCTGGTTCGCCTTGACCAGCGTGAAGCCGCCGAACGCTGAGAGATCGCCCTGGGTGTCCACGCAGGTGGGGACTCCCTGGCGGGCAGCGCCCTCCACGATGCACCGCACGACGTCCGTCGTGACCACGCCGCCCCGATAGTTCGAGACCAGGACGGCGTCACAGGCCGGCAGCAGCGCCGCGATCCGCTCGCACAGCGCACGTTCGGACGCCTCGGAGAGCGGTTCGCGTGGCAGATCGTCGATCCGGGCGACCTGCTGCGGGTGGGCCGCCGCGTGCGTCGCCAGGATGCGGGTCTTGGTAGCTGTGCCGCGGTCAGGTTGGATGACCAGACCTGCCCCGTCCACCCCGGCGCGGCCGAGCTCAAGCCGAAGCTGGCGGCCGGGGGCGTCGTCGCCAATCGCTCCGACCATCACGGCCTGCCCGCCCAGCGCCGCGATGTTGGCGGCCGGGTTGGTGGCTGCGCCCGGACGCCAGCTTCGCTCGACCAGCTCCAGGACCGGAACCGGGGCCTCGCGCGAGAGCCGCGACGCCCGCCCCAGCAGGTACTCGTCCAGCACAAGGTCGCCGACGACCAGGATCTTGCGGCCCTGGAAGCCGTTCAGCAGGCACTCGGCCCACGCCGCCGTCATCAGCGGACCCGGTAGAAGGCGATGGCTGCCCCGAACCCGATGCTCAACAGCCCCCACAACGAGGTGCCGAACACTTGGACCGTCGCGAACATCAGCGCGGCAGGCGGGGCCGCCCCGAGCGTCATCAGATAGACAGTCCAGCCGCCAATCAGCCCGAGCGGCACGCACAGGGCGGCGAGGATCGCCAGTGGCAGCCCGCGCTTCCCGCGCGTCCCTCGGGACATCGCCTCTCCGACCAGATAGCCGACAGCCGCGACCATCAGCAGCCCGAAAATGCCGAAGAGGCGGATGTTTGTCTGGAGCAGCACCATCACCAGCCCCGCCGCGACGCCGGCAGCCAGTCCGGCCGCCAGGCCACGCAGGTAGTGGACGGGCCGCACCTCGAACATCGGCAGGCGGCGAAGCTGGGCGCAATCCCGGCAGCGTGAGCCGACCGGCGTCTGGATCAGGCAGCGCGGACAGATCGGCGTCTCGCAGCGACCACACCGCAGATACGTCTCGACACCTGGATCGCGCAGGCAGCGCCACGGACCTGGACCGGTGGCCGCCGTCGGCCCTGGAGGCGGCTCGTCGGCGAGAGACGCGTGCCCGGTCGTGACGGTGGCCGGCTGCTCGCTCATGGGGCCGCTCCGACCAGCGACGGGTTGCCAGCATCCGACGGCTCGGCGCTGGCAGCCAGCACGCGCCCAGCCGCTTCGACGACAGCAGATGGCTGGATCAGGTCGAGGCAGGTCCGTGCCGGGCAGCCCTGGGGCGTTCCGAGGCTGTGCTCGCGGTGGATGCACGGCGCGCAGGCCAGCGTCTCCTCGACGACGGCGTGCCGGGGGGAGGTCAGCGGGTACGGTCCCCAGACCCGAGAGCTGGTCGGACCGTAGATCCCGACAATCGGCGCGCCCGCCGCCACGGCCATCTGGAGCACCCCGCTGTCGTTGCCGACGAAGAGGCGCACCCGGCTCAGGAACGCCCCGAGCGCGCCGAGCGTCGGCGATGGACCGACGACCGTGGCCCCGCCAGCCGCCATCGCGACCGTCCGGGCCAGCATCGCCTCGTCCTGGCCGGGGCCTCGCAGCACCACGGGAGCGAGGTCGTGCCGCTGCCGCAGGGTCCGCAGGACCGTCCCGAAGCGCTCGGCCGGCCAGCGTCGCGCCAGGCTGAACACCCCCGACCCCGGGTGCGCCGCCACGACGCCGCGCGGTGTGTCGCCCAGGGCGGCAAGTTGGCTCGCGGCCCAGGCATGGTCATCAGCGGTCATCGGCAGCTCGTAGCGGGGCGCGGGATTCTGCCCGCCCAGCAGCCGCGCCACGGCCAGCCAGTAGTCGGCTTCGTGGCGCACGCCGAAGCCTTCGTCCAGCACCCGCGCCGTCAGGAAGACGCCCTTGCCGTTGTCAAGGCCGGCGACAATCGGCGCACCGCTCGCGAGGCCGAGCGCCGCGTACTTGGCGATCCCGAATACCGTGGTCAGGTGGTGCAGCAGCGCCAGGGCGTCCCAGCGACCGGCCCGCAGCCGCCGCAGCAGCCCCAGGGCAACGGGCAATTGCCCACCCGCCGCCGTCAGCCGGTCAAAAGACGCCTTCTCGAACGGGATGATCTCGTCCACGAGATCGGAGCCGTCGAGGATCGGGACGCACTTCGGGGTGATCAGCGCGCCGATGTGCGCGTCAGGGTGCGCCAGCCGAAGCGCACGGATCGCGGGCGTCGCCGTCAGGAGATCGCCGAGGTCCGCCAGCTTGACGACCAGGACGCGCTTCATGCTCGAAGTGTACCATCGCCCCTGGCGGCTCCCCGTCCCATTTCGGCGGCCCGGCGGAGGTCGGCCAGCGTCTCATGGGCGGCGTGCTCCCAGGTGAACAGGCTCGCGCGCAGCCGCCCGCGTTCGGAGAGGGCGCGGCGGAGATCGGCGTCCTCGGCCAGCCGCGCGAGACCGCTTGCGATGGCGTCCGTGTCCGCTGGATCGACCAGCAGCCCGGTATTCCCGACCACCTCGGGCATGGAGGACGTGTTCGAGGTCAGGACGGGTGTGCCGCAGGCCATCGCTTCAAGCGCTGGTAGCCCGAAGCCCTCGTACAGCGAGGGGAAGGCCAGCGCCAGCGCGCCCGAGTAGAGCGAGGGAAGCTCGTCGTCGGGGACGTAGCCGAGCAGCCTGACACGCTCGCGGGCGCGCACGCTTCTGAGTGCCATCTCGATGCGGTCGCCCTGCCAGCCACTCGCTCCGACCAGCGCCAGCAGCGGCTCGGAGTGCGCCTGCCCGAAGCGGTCGAAGGCGGCGAGCAGCCGTTCCAGGTTCTTGCGTGGCTGGAGCGTGCCGACGAACAGGAAGTACGGGCGGTCGAGTCCGTGCTTCACCTGGATGGCGGACCGTGCCGGCGTGTCCGGCACCGGCTGGAACCAGGATGCTTTGCCATGGTGCACCACGCTGATACGTTCGCTCGGGACGCCGTCGAACCGCACGAGGTCGTCGCGGGTGGCCCCCGAGATGGCGATGACCCGGGTGGCGCGCCGCGCACTCCAGCGATTCGACCACTGCCGTATCAGCCGAGTGAGCGTCGGGTGCTCGCCTGGGAAATGCAAGTAGCCGAGGTCGTGAACGGTGGCGACGCTGGCGCGAGGCAAGATTGGCGGCAAGGTGTGGGCCGGCACGAACAGCACGTCCGGCGGATGCCGGGCCATCTCCAGCGAGAGCCGCCCAAGCGTCCAGAATCGCCGCGCCGGCATGATGCGCCAGCGGACGCGATGGGTCCGGGGCAGCAGACCATCGGGCGGCGGCTGGTTGAAGTAGAGGACGAACTGCTGCTCGGGCGCGATGTCGATCAGCGCGCGGATGATCTCCAACGCGTACCGCTC
Organism: Chloroflexota bacterium; assembly: GCA_020850535.1. Taxonomy (NCBI): domain Bacteria; kingdom Bacillati; phylum Chloroflexota; species Chloroflexota bacterium. The sequence goes on along the minus strand of JADZEM010000199.1, from coordinate 10,496 downwards.
GGTGCCGGTGCGCCGCGCGAGACCGGCCCGGCTGGCGTCGATCCCGATCAGCATCTGAGCACATCACGCTTAGAGGAGCCCTCACCCTCCTGGAGGCCATCTCCCCCGCGCCCGCGCACAGGGAGAGGGGGTCGGGGGGTGAGGGCCTCCAGGAGGGTGAGGGCTCCTCTCACGCCAGCAGCCCTTGCGCCATCGTGGCAACGTCGGACGCCGAAATGGCCCGCATGCAGGCCGGCAGCTCGACGGCCTCGCATGGCGGTGCGATCAGGTCGCGGCACGGCTGGCAGGGCAGGGCCGCCGCCAGGGCCAGATGGGCCGCATCTGCGGGCGGCCAGGGGCCGAACTCTGCGACGGCGGTCGGGCCGTAGACGCGGACCGTGCGCTTCCCGACAGCAGCAGCGAGGTGGAGCGGCCCGCTGTCCGTCCCGAGCACCAGATCGGCGTGCGAGAACAGCGCCGCCAACTGCCCGAGCGTCGTCTCGCCGGCGAGCGTCGGCGGGGGCGGGTCGAGGCGCGCGGCGACGCGGTTGACGAGGTCGCGCTCGCCGGGGCCGCCCGTCAGCACGATGCTGGCGTGGCGCTCGGCACGCAGACGCTGGAGCGTCTCCACCCAGCGTTCGGGCGGCCAGTTCTTGACGGCCGCCCCCGAACCCGGGTGCACGACCACCACGGGCCTCGCCGTGCACGGTGATGCCTGTGTGGCCCCCGCGTGCCTCAGGTGCTTGGCGATCCATTGGCGCGCCCAGTCGTCCTCGTCAAGGCGGATGGCGAAGGATGGCCGCGGGATGGCTGCGTCGGGCGGGAGATCGCCGCCGAACGCCCGTGCGGCAGCCCGCGCCAGCGCGATATTCGCCTCGACGACGTGCCCGAGGGGCGGTGGCTGGGCATCGGTCAGGAACGGCTGGCATTCGGGAACCGCGTAGCCGATCCGCCTTGGTATGCCGGCCGCCGCCGCCAGCAGCGCCCCCCACCAGTGGTCCGGCCGCAGGATCAGTGCCGCATCGTAGGCTGCTGCGCGGAGCCTCGCGGCCTCCCGCCAGAGCAGCGCGTACGGCTCGACGGGCGAGGCCTTTGGGCGACGGGTGAAGCCGGGGAACTCGACCGTCTCGACGGTGGCCGGGCTGCCGGCGCGCGTCGCCATCTCGGCGGCCCACGGCCCGACCAGCCAGGTGATCTCGGCCTCTGGAAGCGCTGCGCGGAGGACAGACGCGGCCGGCGATGCCAGGAGCGTGTCGCCCAGGTGGTCCGGGCGGATCAGCAACAGCCGGAGAGGTCGCCCGCGTGACTCGGGCTCCCGGGCAGGGTGCGCCCGGCGCTCGCGAGCGGCCAGCGCCTGCCCGACAGCCCGCAGCAGCGCCAGCCTGACCGCGCTTCGCATGCCGGCCGGCTCCCGTCAGCCCGCGTCGGCGGTCGGCATCGTCGCCAGCGCGAAGGTCAGCTCACACTCGGCGGCCACCTTCCCGTTGACCCGCGCCCTGGCCTTGCCCTTCCCAACCGGCCCGCGTCGGGCCAGGACTTCCATCTCCAGCTCCAGCGTGTCACCTGGCGTGACCTGCTGGCGGAAGCGGCAGCCGTCGATCCCTGCGAACAGCGGAATCTGCCCCTTCGTGCTCTCGTCGGAGAGCAGCAGCACGGCCCCGGTCTGGGCCAGCGCCTCGACGATCAGCACCCCGGGCATGACCTGGAACCCTGGAAAGTGGCCTTGGAAGAACCATTCGTTCGCGGTGACGTTCTTAACTCCGACGATCCGTTTTCCAGGCTCCATCTCCACGATCCGGTCGATCAGGAGGAATGGGAAGCGGTGGGGGATGATGCGCTCGATGTCCTGAATCGTCAGTGGGAGCGTTGGCACGGCAGACCTCACACGGCACGGCAACGTTGGCGGTCGGTGGCAGCAGGGAGCGCCCGGCAGACCAGGGTGACCGTAGCATATGGCGGCGGTCTGGCGGCTGCGACGGTCACGTAGCATGACATCGTCGTTCTGTTGACTTGCGAACAGTGCGTGGCGTCCCTTCGAGTGGAGGCCCTGTGTACCAGGAGAGAAGCACCACATACCCGGTGGGTCAGTGGTCACGAAGGCGTTTCGTAACGCGCTCGTACGACCGGAATCGGGCCATCCTGGATCCGACGTGGCGTAGAATGTCGCTGCCACCCCACCAAGGGGTGCAGCGCGAGACGGCGGATTCGGAACCCCTGGTGCGCTCGTCCGTTCTATGGACGCGAGCCCACGGAGGTGCTGGATGACCGCTGGGGAGCTAATGGTCGCCCAACGGGTCGAGACGCGTGAAGAGCTTTCGTTTGACGAGATCTTCGAGAGCTATCAGGAGCGCATCTATAACTGCATATATCGGCTCGTGGGCAACTCCGAGGAGGCGCACGACCTGACGCAGGAGACGTTCCTGCGCGCCTACGCCGGTCTGCCGAAGATCGACGGCGAGCTGAAGGTCGGTCCGTGGCTCTACCGCATCGCCACGAACCTCTGCATGGACCAGTTGCGTCGGCGCAAGCTGATTCGCTGGGAGCCGTGGGAGTCCTTCGTCTCGTTGTTCCATCCGAAGCAGGTTGCACGGGACAACCCTGAGCGCGACGCGATGCGCCAGGAGTCCCGCGAGCTGGTGCATCAGGTTCTCCAGCAGCTGCCGCCCCGGTACAGAATCTGCCTTGTGCTCCGTGAGTACCACGGGATGTCGTGCGAGGAGATCGGGGACGTGATCGGCAGCTCGCGGTCGGCGGTGAAGTCGCTGCTGTTCCGCGCCCGCGAGGAGTTCCGGCAGGTGTATCAGCGGATGGGTGGGACAGAGCCGCTATGACCTGCGATCCTCGGCTGCTCTCGTACTACCGTGACGGGACGCTCTCGCCGCGGGAGCGCCACGAGGTTGACGCGCACCTCGCCGTCTGCACGGAGTGCACGCAGGCGTTGCGTGGCCTCATGCGCCTCGCGCAGGTCGTCCGCTCGATGCCGATGGTGTCGGTCCCGCCGACGGTTCGCCAAGGCGTCTACGCGGCGCTCCAGACCCGTGAGCGACAGCGGCCCCAGCCGTCGTTCTTCGGCGGGCTGGGACGGGCGCTGGCTCCGGCAGCGGTCGCGGCGGCGGTGGCCGTCTCGGCGATCGTGACGTTCCGCCCTGGCGCTGTCGAAGCGCCGGCCGCGCCTGCGCCCATCGCAGCGTCCGCCGAGCAGCCCGCCGTGGCAGCACAGCCCCAGGCTCCAGGCCCAGCCACGGCTGCGCAGGCGGTCCCGGGCAACGCGTCGGTGGCGTCCTCGGTTCGCAGCTCGCAGTTCGCTCCCGTGTCACAGGATGGCCCGGCGGCGCTCCCGATCAAGATCGTGAACCCGGCCGTGGTGCCTGAGCCGATCCAGCGGCTCTACTCGGCCAACGCCCAGGTGCGCGAGCTGTTGGGCGCGGCGTCGCCCGGCAGTAAGACGGTCACCCTGCTGGAGCAGTCGTTCCAGGGTGGGTTGGCGATTCGTCGCAGCGACACCCGCGAGATCTACGTGCTGCGCCGCGAGGGCAACACGTGGTCTGTCCACCAGGACACCTGGCGGCCGGGCGACCGCATCTCGGTGGACGTGGCTCCGCCTCCCGGCGCGATGGTCCCGGCGGCCGGCTTCGGCTCGATCTGGCGCAGCACCCCTGAGATCAAGACGCGGCTCGGTTGGGCGGTCTACGAGCCGCGTGGCTCGGGCGGGATGATCCAGACCTACGAGCACGGTCTGGTGGTCTGGACGCCGCACGGCCTGCTGTACGTCCTCTCGAACGACGGCCGCTGGCGGACCTTCCCGGACGCCTCGCCGCTCTGATCTGAAAGCCAGGAACGTCAACGTAGCGCGGGGGACATGCCCCCGCGCTACGTCTTTGTGCGCACCAGGTACCGTGGAGAGGTCCGCCCAGGGCGATTGCACGCCGGGCGGGTCGGGCAGCGTTGTCGGGGCTTGAAAGCCCCGCCTACCATCCTGCAGTCGCTTCGCGACGCTCCAGGCTCACCTGTTGCCGCTGCTCCCGGCGTCCGTCGCGCAGCGACGGAGTGAGTGTAGGCGGGGGTTTCAACCCCCGACTGCGCGTTTCACGGCGTTGCGGGAACATCAACGAACGTGCAATCGCCCTGGAGGTCCGCCGGCAGCTTTTGCCCGCGCGGCACGGACAGACCTACAATCGGAGCTACTCGGCCGGCGCCGCTGTGCGCCCAGATCGTGCCGACAGGTCACTGTGGCGAACCCGTACCGTGCCCTTCCGAGCGTTGACCGGCTGCTTCAGGACGAGCGGCTTGGCGAGGCGCTACGCACGCGCCCACGCGAGCGTGTCGTGGCCGTGGCACGGGATGTCCTGGCCGAGGCCCGAGAGGCGATCGGCGCGGGCCGGACCCCCGGTGACGCCGCCACACTGGCGGTTGAGGTCCACGCGCGCCTCGATGCCGAGCCGCGCCTGCCGTTGCGACGTGCCGTCAACGCGACCGGCGTGGTGGTGCACACGAACCTGGGCCGTGCGCCGCTCAGCCCGGCCGCGCTGGCGGCGATGGCCGAGATCGGGGCGGGCTACTCGAACCTCGAATTCGATCTGGAGGCCGGCGCGCGTGGCTCGCGCCACGAGCATGTGACGGGACTGGTGCGCCAGTTGACCGACGCGGAAGATGCCCTTGTCGTCAACAACAACGCGGCGGCGGTGCTGCTGACGCTGATCGCGCTGGCGGCTGGCCGCGAGGTTGTCATCAGCCGGGGCGAGCTGGTGGAGATCGGAGGTGGCTTCCGCATTCCGGATGTGCTCCGTCAGAGCGGCGCGACGCTGGTCGAGGTGGGGACCACCAACCGCACCTACACCCGCGACTACGAAGACGCCACATCGGAGCGGACGGCGGCGTGGCTGTGGGTCCACAACAGCAACTACCGGGTGATCGGGTTTACCCACGCGCCGGCGCTGCCTGAGCTGGCGGCGGCCGCCCACGCGCGCGGCGTCCCGCTGATCGCGGACCTGGGCAGCGGCTCGCTGCTCGACACCTCGCGGTACGGGCTGGCCCGCGAGCCGCTGGTGCAGGAGGTCGTGGCGGCAGGGGCGGACCTGGTCTGCTTCAGCGGAGACAAGCTGCTCGGCGGGCCGCAGGCCGGGATCATCGTGGGGTACAAGGCGCTGGTCGGGCAGTTGAAGCGGCACCCGTTGACGCGAGCCATTCGGCCCGACAAGGCGACCATCGCGGCGCTCGGCGCGACGCTCGGGCACTTCGTGAACGGCGAGGCCGAGCGCGAGGTGCCCGTCTGGCGCATGATCTCGGCCCGGCCCACCGATATCGAGGCGCGCGCAGCCCGGCTGATCGCGGCGCTCGGTCCGTCTGGGGCTGGCTGGGAGATCCTTGATGGCGCGTCGGCCATTGGGGGCGGCTCGCTGCCGGGCGAGACGTTGCCGACACGACTGCTCGCTGCGCCGTCGTCGCTGGACCCGAGTGCGCTGGCAGCGAAGCTGCGAACTGCGCGGCCGGCCGTGGTGGGGCGGATCGAGCGCGGGAGACTCGTGCTCGACCTGCGGACGGTCCTGCCCCACGAAGATGATGCCCTGCTGGCGGTGCTGAGGAACCTTCCCTCGCCTTTGGACCCGTCATGCGTGTCGTAGGGACGGCCGGGCACGTCGATCACGGCAAGTCGACGCTGATCCAGGCCCTGACCGGCATCGATCCCGACCGGCTCCAGGAGGAGAAGGCGCGCGGGATGACCATCGACCTGGGGTTCGCGTGGCTGACGCTGCCGAGCGGCCAGGAAGTCAGCATCGTGGATGTGCCGGGCCACGAGCGGTTCATCCACAACATGCTGGCCGGTGTCGGCGGCATCGACATCGCGCTGCTGATGGTGGCCGCCGACGAAGGGGTGATGCCCCAGACCCGCGAGCACCTGGACATCCTCGATCTGCTCCAGATTCCGGCCGGGCTGATCGTGCTGACCAAGTCGGACCTGGTGGACGAGGAATGGTTGGAGCTGGTGACGGTCGAGATCGAGGAGGCCGTGGCCGGCACGGTGATGGCGGGCGCGCCCATCGTGCCGGTCTCGTCGGTGACGGGGGCCGGCCTGCCGGACCTGCTGGCCCTGCTCGATGCGCTGTTGGCGCAGGAGCGCAGCCGCCCGCTGACTGGCCGCCCGCGCCTGCCAATCGACCGCGTCTTCACCATCGCCGGCTTCGGGACGGTCGTGACGGGCACCCTGCTTGACGGCGAGCTGACGCTCGGGCAGGAGGTTGAGATTCAGCCGAGCGGGCGCAAGGCTCGCATTCGGGGGCTGCAGTCGCACCGGCGAAAGGTCGAGCGGGCGACAGCCGGGGCGCGCGTGGCCGTCAACCTCGCGGGCGTCGCGACGGATGAGCTGCGGCGTGGCGAGGTCATCGTCGCGCCGGGCACGATGAAGCCGACGCGCCTGATCGACGTGCGGCTGCGGGTGCTGGAGGACGCTCCCCGGCCGCTGACCCACAACATGCCGCTCACGTTCCACACCGGGGCTGCCGAGACGACGGCCAAAGCCTCCTTGCTGGACCGGCAGCAGATCGAGCCGGGCGAGACAGCCTGGGCACAACTGCGGCTCACCGATGACGTCGCCCTGGCAAAGGGCGACCTGTTCATCGTGCGCGCGCCCTCGCCCAGCGCGACGCTCGGCGGCGGGACGGTGATCGAGCCGCACCCCCGCCGCCACCGTCGGCATCAGCCGGCTGTGCTCGACCGGCTGGCCGTGCTGGAGCGTGGCTCGCCGGATGAGATCGTGCTGGAGCAGCTTCGCCTGCGCGAGCCGGTCGACTTCCAGACGCTGGCTGGCCGAACGGGCCTCTCCACGGACGAGACGCGAGCGGTCGTCGGGAGTCTGGTGGAGGCAGGCGGCATCCTGGCATTGGTCGCGAACGAGGCGGGCAGCCGCCTGCTGCCGTCGACGCTGCTGGTCAGCCGTCCGGGCTGGCAGCGGCTCGCCGAGGCGGCGCTCGGGCACCTCCAGGCGTTTCACACGGCCACGCCGCTCCGGCGTGGGATGCCGAAGGAAGAGCTGCGGATGCGCCTCGGCCTCGACGGGCGCGCGTTCGGGCGGGTGGCCGCGCGCCTGCTGGCCGAGGAGGCGGTTCGCGAGGTCGGGCCGCTGCTGGCTCATCCGACCCACGAAGTCCGCCTGACGCCAGAGATGCAGACGCGGGTCGAGCGACTGCTGGGGGAGCTGCGGGCGGCCGGAGCCACGCCGCCGGGCCGCCAGGAGCTTGAGGCGCGCCACGGTCTCAGCCCTGACGTGCTGGCCGTGCTGATCGAGCGAGGGGAGGTTGTCGAGATCGCCCCGGATCTGGTCTACCCGCGTGACGTCCTTGACGAGATCGTCGCGTCAGTGGTCGCGGCCATACAGCAGTCTGGCACTATCACGGTGGCCGGCCTGCGGGATCTGATCGGCGCGAGCCGGAAGTATGCGCTGGCACTGCTGACCCACCTGGACGAGAAGCGTATCACCCGTCGCGTCGGCGACGACCGTGTGCTGTTCTAGCCTCACCGACACGCCCGCACACCAGAGGAGAGCCTGTCCCCGATGACCGTCGATGCCGAGGCCGCTGGCCGCGCCACGTCTGCCGCTCCCACCGCCAGGACCGCGAAGGGAACGAGACGGCTGAACTGGAAGGCGGTCCTGGGGCGGCTGCTGGCGGTGGTGCTGGGGATCGTGCTGCCGCTGCTGCTGCTGGAGGCCTCGCTGCGGCTGTTCGGACCGTGGGTGCCGGGCAACTACGATACCGGGGCCTACCTCGTGCGGGACCAGGCGCTCGGGCATTTCCACGTGCCGAACTTCGCCGGCTGGATCAAGGCGAAGGAGTTCACGACGCACGTCAAGATCAACCCGATGGGCCTGCGCGACCGCCGCGCCAGCTACGAGAAGCCGGCGGGCACGTTCCGGATCGTCTTCCTGGGTGACTCGTTCGTGGAGGCGGTGCAGGTCGAGCAGTGGGAGGGCGTGGCCGAGCAGCTCGAAGGGCGCCTGAACCAGGGGGCCGGCCCGGGCCAGAAGTTCGAGGTCATCAACGCTGGGGTCGCGGCCTACGGCACCGGCCAGGAGATGCTGCTGCTGGAGCAGGAGGTCTACAAGTACCAGCCCGATCTGGTCCTGGTGCTCTTCTTCGTCGGCAACGATGTGACGAACAACAATTACCGTCTGGAGCTCTGGGACAACAATCTGAAGCTGGCGCTGAAGCCGTACTGGGACGTGGACCGGCAGGGCAATCTCCGGATGTACCCTGGACCGCCGCCGAACCCGCCCGGCGGCCTCACGCAGACGATGCGCGGCTGCTGCATGCTCTACAACGTCATCGAGACGGGCGTGTTCAACAAGCTGGAGCAGAACTACCCGCGCGAGAAGCTCGAAGCGATTGGCGGCCTGCGGACGCCTCTGCGCGGCCTCTACGACACGCAGCCCGACGACGAGTGGGAGCGAGCGTGGAAGATCAGCGAGGTGCTGCTCGGCAAGATCAAGGAGCAGTCCACGAAGCTGGGCGCGCCGATGGTCATCGCCGGGGCGCCGGAGTGGCGGACGCTGGTCCCGAGCGAGTGGGCGCGCGAGGTCGCTAGCGCGCGTCTCGACAGCGGCCGGCTGCAGATCAGCGCCCCGACGGATATCCTGGGCCAGATCACGGATCGGCTCCAGACGCCGTACATCGACCTGCTGCCACCGTTCCAGGACGAGACGGCGAAGGGCGGCGGGCCGTACTACTACGATTTTGACAAGCACTGGAACGCCGGCGGCCACGAGGTCGCGGCGCGGGTGATCGCGGAGCGCCTGCGGGCGTCTGGCCTGCTGCCACGGTAAGGGGTGCGCTGGGCCGTCAGGCGATGCCTGTTCCGTGGCGCGAGGGCTTGCCGCCTGCCCGTCCCGAACGCAAACGCCGCGTCGGGCGTGTGGCCGCGGGAACGCTGCTATCTCATGCGGCAACGCGTCATTTTCAGTGAATGCGCTCCACGTGTCGCGTCAAGATGTTTGCTTGCTGACAGATTGAGATTCTTCGCGAGAATTCTGGGAACTGGCGTCGCGGCGGTGTCGTCACTCTTCACGCGGTTACCGGCGTTAGTAACTTCCAGCAGTTACTCGTGCAGACCGGTTCCGACGTTGGAGTCTCGCCGTGCAGATTTTGCGACTCACGCTTCTGATCGTCCTCACCGCGTTCCTGGTGGCATGCGGCGGCGGCGCGCCGGCTGCGCCCGCCAGCGTGCCACCGACGGCTGCGCCCGCCAGCGTGCCACCGACGGCTGCGCCCGCCGCGACAGCAACCTCGGCCCCGGCGGCGCAGCCAGCGGCCAAGCCGGCCGAGAAGCCGGCCGAGAAGCCGGCTGAGAAGCCGGCCGAGAAACCGGCTGAGAAACCGGGAGCGGCAGCCGCTGCGACGGCGGTGAGCGCTGCCAAGCCGCCCGTTGCCGCCGCGGCGGCCGTAACCACGCCGACGCTGGCCAGTGCGCCGCCGGCTGCCCAGCCGACCGCCGAGCGCAAGTTTGAGATCCAGAAGCCCGGCCAGATTCAGGTGCCCGGCCAGATCCAGCAGCCGAAGCCGATCCAGACGCTCGCACCGTACGTCTACCCGACGATTCCGCCGTTCCAGGTGCCCGGCGAGATCCAGCGGCCGGGCCAGATTCAGCAGCTCCCGCCGTACACCTGGCCGACCATCGGCGAGTTTCAGCGGCCGGGCCAGATCCAGGTTCCTGGCGAGATCCAGAAGCCTGGCGAGATCCAGGCCGTCCCGAGCGTGCCGGCAACCGCCGAGTGCGTCAAGGCGGCCTCGCTGCAGCCGGTCGGCACGTTCACTGCCGAGAGCTTCAAGGTGCAGTTCCCGGCCGGCACGGGCGAGTGCCTGATTCCGGCCGGGCTGATCTTCAAGAGCGCGGATGGCAAGCAGGACATGCTGGTCATGTCCACCGTCAAGGTGACCATGAAGGGCGAGCCGCAGACGGTGACCGTCTACGCCAACTGCATGGATTTCAGCAAGCACGGCCCCGAGCCGAACTCGAAGTACTCGGTTGGGGGGATGGTCGGGCCGACCAGCTCGCTCGGCAAGCTGATCGCGGCGCTGCCGTCGGTCTCCAGCGACAAGATCACGGCGCCCGGGCTCCAGGCGGCTGTCTGGGCGATCACCAACGACGTGAGCAAGAACAGCGTGTCGCGGGTGCTCAAGTACGAGCAGGCCGATCAGGACAGCGCGCGGACCATCCTCCAGGCGGCCGGCATCGACCCCGCCTCGAAGAACCTGTTCAAGTAGGAGCGCGCGGGTCGTAGGCCGTGGGTCGTGGCTCGTGGCTCGTGGCTCGTGGCTCGTGGCTCGTGGCTCGTGGCTCGTGGATCGTGGATCGTGGATCGTGGAAGCATACCGGCTGACGCGCGCCGCTGCGATGGAGTAAAAACGCAACTCCCCATGTCATCCTGAGCGCAGCGAAGGATCTCACCCGCTGACCGTCACGGTTGGGAGATCCTTCACGTCGCTCGCAAGCTCGCTCGTTCAGGATGACAGACGCTTTGCTGACCG
>JADZEM010000198.1 GCA_020850535.1 Chloroflexota bacterium | reverse complement strand
GTTCATTGGTGTCCCCGAAGCATCATGGAACGGGCGGTCGGGGACTGAAGTCCCCGCCTACAGTCACGCCGTCGCTGCGCGACGGACACCGGGCACGGACAGGGACTGGTGAGACTACAGCGTCGCGCAGCGACGGCAGGATCGTAGGCGGGGCTTTCAAGCCCCGACGCGGCGGCACGACGACATCAACATGCAATCGCCCTGCGTCTGCCGCGCCCCGCCTCGACAGGCGGCGACCCAGTAGCGCACCCTTCCCCCGGCGCCACGCAGGCGGCGTCAGCAGAAGGGATCAGCCATGCTTGTCGAGCGGACGTTCGATACCGGGACCGTGTCGATTCACTACGTGGAGGAGCCGAGCGACGGGCCGCCGCTGCTGCTCCTGCACGGCATCGTCTCGCGCTGGCAGAACTTCCTGAACGTGCTGCCGGCCTTGACGCCGCGCTTCCACGTCTACGCCGCCGACCTGCGCGGGCATGGCCGGTCCGGCCGCGTGCCCGGCCGCTACGGGCTGATGGACTACGCCGAGGACGTCATCGCGCTGCTGCGGCATCTCGGGAACGGGCCGACGGTGCTGATCGGGCAGTCGCTCGGCTCGATGATCTCCATCGGGGTGGCCTCGGAGGCGCCCGAGCTGGTGCGCGCCGTCGTGTTGGGCGATCCGCCGCTGGGGGCGTTTGACGGCCGACCGTTCGGGATGCGGCCGGAGTACGCGCGCTTCTCGGCCCAGCGGGCGTTGGCGCGCGAGGGCCACAGTGTCTCAGTCTTGTCTGCAAAGCTGATGGCGTTGCAGCCAGCCGTGGACGCCGTGACCACCCGGGCGCGGGCGCACACCCTGAGCCAGATCGACCCCGAGGTGCTGACGCCGGTCATCGAGAACACCGCCGTTGAGCACTACGACCTGGCGGACCGACTGCGTCGGATCGGTTGCCCGGTGCTGATGCTCCAGGGGAATCCGGCCCACGGCGGGGCGCTCGAAGACCGCGAGGCGCAATGGGCCGCCTCGCTGATCCCGGACTGCACGCACGTCACGCTGCCGGACGTCGGCCACGGGATCCACACCGAGGCCGGCCCGCGGTACAGCTACCTCGTGCCGACGTTCCTGGAGTCGCTGTAGCGCACCGTTCCCCGGCGAGGCCTACAGAAACGTCGGGTCGGGGTCGAGGCCCAGGAGGTACGCGCCGACCGTCTCGAAGTGGCTCTGGCGGGCCTGGATCTGCTGGCTGACGGCGTGAAGGTCGCGGAAGCGGCGCTCGAACGGGTTGGCGGCGAAGATGGCCGACGAGCCGGCCGCGTGAAACGCCGTCTGGGCCACATCCATCGCCTGGTGGATGCCGAACGTCGCGGCGAGCCGGATGCGGACGCGCAGCTCCATTGGGAGCGGGCCGGGACCGTTCGCCTCGGCGACCGTCCAGGCGTCGCGCAGGGTGGCGTGCAGCAGGGCGCGGGCGGCGTCCAATTGGGCCGTTCCGATGGCGACCTGCCGCTGGATCACGGCGTTCTCGCGGAGGGTTGCGCGCAGGCCGCGCGGCGTCTTCTCGCTCGCAAGCTCCACCAGGGCGTCGAGGAGGCCTCGCGCGATGCCCAGCGCCACCGAGGAGAAGCCGGACGAGAAGAGGTTGCCCCAGGTGAACCGGTAGAGCGTGCCAGCCTCGCGGCGGGTGGCCGGCTCGACCCGGGCGGTGTGGCCTTCCGGCACGAACAGATCAGCGACCGTGATGGTATCGCTGCCGGTGCCGCGCAGGCCGCTGACCTGCCAGACGTCTTGCAGGGTGGCCTGGGCGGCCGGGAAGAGGATCGTGCGGGCCTCCTGTGCGCCGCTCGGCAGCAGCCGGGGTGCGCCGTCCGCCTCGAAGATCGGGGCGGTGATGCCGCCCAGCCAGGTCGCGTGGTGCGAGCCGCTGGCGAAGACCCACTGTCCGTTGACGCGGTAGCCGCCATCCCCGGTGGCGTCGGCGCGCGCACCGACCGGCTGGCCCCAGGCGAGGACGGCGCGCGGATCGCCAAACGCCTCGTGGGCGGAGGCGGGGTCCATGTAGGCGGAGACCATCGAGCAGCCGGACGCCTGGCAGATGCACCAGGCCGTGCTGGCGTCCGCCCGGGCGATCTCTTCGAGCACCTGGACGAAGGCGATCGGCTCGACCTCGTGGCCGCCAAGCGAGCGCGGCAACAGCATCCGGAACAGGGCGTTGGCGTGGAGCAGATCGACGAGCGCGGCCGGCAGCTCGCGGCCAGCCTCGATCTCGGGGCCCAACGCCTCGATCCGCGGGCGAAGGGCGCGGGCGGCGTCGAGCAGCTCGGCAGACGAGCGTGCGGAGGGGGCCGGACGCAGCGGCCCGCGGTCAGTCAGCATCTCGTCAAGCCTCCTACGACGGTGTATGGACGGTCGGCGCAGGCGCGTGCGGCGTGGAGCGGTGCGCCGGCGGCAGGGTCAGGGGTTCCTCGACGGCGAGGGGTGGGTAGAGCGTGTCAAGGGTCACCCGCAGGGCGGCGGCCGTCGGCACGGCCAGGATCGCCCCCAGGATACCGCCAATCGCGCCGCCAATCAGCACCGAGACGATCGGGATGAGCGGGTGCAGGTGGACGGCCCGCCCGACGACGAACGGCATCACGAAGTGATCTTCAAGCTGCCGGAGGATCAGGTAGGCCAGCGCCACGCCGGCCATCGGCCCGACGCCGCCGTGCGCCAGGGCGATCACCGACGCGATGGCCCCGGCGAGGATCGGGCCGAGCAGCGGGATGACCTCAAGGACGCCGCTGACGATGGCGATGGGCAGCGCGAACGGCAGCCGGAAGATGAACTCCAGCACACAGTAGTTCACGACGATCATCAGGCCGATCAGGAATAGCTGGCCGCGCAAGAACCGCCCGAGCACGGCGTGGACGTTCTGCCCGACCTCGCGGGTGCGCCGCCGATGCTCGGCCGGCACGAACCGCAGCAGGTACGGGCCGACGCGGCGTCCGTCGTACAGGAAGTAGAAGAGCGCCATCAGCGTCAGGAACACTTTCACGACGCCCTCGATGGCGTGCTGGAGCAGTTGAAGGGCGTCCGACGGCCGCCCGAGGATCTCGTTCATCTGGAGGCGAGTCCATCCGGCCAGCGCCCGCACCTCGACGACCTGGCCGAACACGTCGAGCGTGTCGCCGCCGACGAGCTTGGCGAACGCGCCCTGCACGATGTCCGGGCCGGCCGCGCGGAGGGCGCGGATCTCGGCGGCGAGGCGCGCTTCGAGGAACCAGACCAGCCCGACGAGCGTGCCGATCAGCAGGACGGCGAAGACGGCGACCAGGGCGGCGCGTGGCAGGCGGGTCCGCTCCTCCAGCCGGTCGATGAGCGGACTGAGGATGTAGGCGAGGATCGCGGCGATCACGAACGGCGCGAGGACCGTCGTCGCAAAGCAGGCGACGAGCGCCAGGATCGCGAAGGGCAGCAGCAGGCGGATCATGCGGGCACACTCCGGCGCGCGGTCGCCGTGGCGAGAGCCGGGAAGGTGAGGCCGAGGGTGACGCCGTAGATGGCGAACCGGCCGACCTCGATGATGACGGGGATCGGGCCGGCGTCGAGGCTCACGCCGAGCATGCCGGCGCCGGTCGCCGGCAGCAGGACCAGCAGTGACCACACCAGTGGCGCGACGGCGAACAGGGCCCCGCGCAGGGCGGCCGGCCCGCTCAGGTGCGATTCGAGCAGGCTGTAGAGCGCCCCCCAGAGAAAGGGGAAGAGGAGGGCCAGGAGGGTCATCGCGATCATGACGATCCGTAAGGGCGTCGCGCCGTCGAGATCGACGGCGAACAGCCGGTGACTGGGCGCATCGTGGACGAGCGCCCGGGAGAGGTCGAGCAGGAGGTTGGCGGCCAGCATCGACTCGACGGCGGCGAGCAGGCCGGCCAGCAGGCCGCAGCGGAGCCGGTCGGCGGTGGTGATCGTTGGGACGTCGTCGTTGGGGCTCTTGCGGACCAGCCGTCGCAGCCAGATCGTCAGTCCTACGAACAGTATGCCCCAGACCAGCAGGCCGAATGGCAGGTGCAGGGTGGCGGCCACGCGCAGGACGGGCGGGCCGAAGGCGTACCCGACCAGGACGACGACGATCAGGTGCAGGAAGCCGCCGAGGGCCAGGGCCGGCAGGTAGCGACGGAACGGCATGCCAAGGATGCCGGCGGCGATGGCTGTCATGATGCAGAGGCTGGGGACGAGCCGTCCCAGGACGATGGCTCGGCCGCCGTGCCGCTCCAGGGCTTCCTCGGCGGTCTTGAGCCGCTCTGGCGTGGTGCCGACGTAGCGTCCGACCCGGTTCAGGACGGCGTGCCCGCCGACGCTGGCGATCCAGTAGAGGATGCTGCCGCCGATGATCGTAGCCAGCTCCAGCACGAGCAGCCCCTGGATCAGGCTGAGCTTGCCGGCGGCGGCCTGCACGCCGACGAACGCCATGAGCAGGTCGCCGGGGATCAGCGGCGGCAGGCCGGCCTCTTCGAGCAGCAGCAGCACGAACACGACACTCAGCGTATGGTCGTCCAGCAGACGCCAGACCACCTCGGTGAGGTGAAACCACCAGGTCATGCGGGCTGCGCCACGGGCGCACTCCTTCGAGCGTCGTCACGAATCCGGGACACGCCCATCATCGCACGGCCGGGGCCAGCGTGCGCCAGCGTCTCTGGAGACTGCTGCAAGCCTGGGCCGCGGCGATTCAGGCGATCTTTAGCTGATCTTTAGCCAGTCTTCAGGTCGGCGTGTCGGCTGTGCGCGCTATAGTGACTGGGACATGAGTACCGCAGACCCTGCCAGTCACCAACCCTGCCAGTCACCAACCCTGCTGTGGGCGCCTGCCCGCGCTGGAGTGTGCTGACCGCGCCGAGTAGCATGGTCCCTGCCTGACCGGGGCTGTCCACTTGCCGAGGCCGCGCCCTCCCGCCGAGGAGGGCGCCTTCGTGTCACCCGTCTGCGCTGCTGCCTGAGCGGCAGCGCGGCCTCGGAGGTGGATGATGGAGACCCGCGTCCTGGATGTGCGCGCCATCGTGCGCGCGGCGCTTGCGGATGGCCACCCGGTCCCGCCGACCCTGCTCCCGGATCTGCTCAAGGCGGCCTCGCGGGCCGACCTGACGGAGGCCCTGGCCGATCTCCGCCCGGACGAGCTGGCGACGCTGTTCGCGCGGCTCGGCGACGAGGCCCTGGCCGACCTGCTGACCGAGCTGGAGCCGTTCGACGCGGCCCGCCTGCTCGGGAAGCTGAGCCGCGCCCAGGCGGCCGATGTCGTCGAGGAGATGGACCCCGACGACGCCGCCGACGTGATGGGCGAGCTGCACCCGCACGAGGCCGAGGCGATCCTCGACGAGATGGAGCACGAGGAGGCCGAGGATGTTCGGCACCTGCTGACCTACGCGCCGGAGAGCGCGGCCGGCATCATGACGCCGGACTTCGTCTCGATTGCGCCGTACCTCGCCGTGGATGAGGCCCTCGATCAGCTGGGGCGGGTGGCCGAAGAGGCTGAGACGATCTACTACGTGTACGTGACCGAGCCGTCCACCGGGCAGCTTCTGGGGGTGCTCTCCCTCCGCGGCCTCGTGCTGGCGCCGCGCTGGAAACTGGTCTCGCAGGTGATGTCGCCCGACGTGGTGCGTATCCGTGCGGACGCCGACCAGGAGACGGCAGCCAGGCTGCTGAAGGAGCATCACTACCTGGCGCTGCCAGTGGTGGACGAGACGGATCGCCTGCTCGGGATCATCACGGCGGACGATGCCTCGGATGTGCTGCTCGAAGAGGCCGGCGAGGACATCGAGCGGCTCGGCGGCTCGGAGCCGCTGGACGAGCCGTATCTCCGCGCGAGCATCGGCCACCTGTTCCGGAAGCGGATCGGCTGGCTGCTGGTGCTGTTCGTGGCTGAGGCGTACACCGGCACGGTACTGCGGCACTTCGAGTCAACGCTCTCGGAGATGGTCTCGCTGGCGTTCTTCATCCCGCTGCTGATCGGCACGGGCGGCAACACCGGCTCGCAGACGGTGACGACGCTGGTCCGCGCGATGGCGACGGGCGACGTGCGGCCTGAGGACTGGTGGCGGGTGGTGCGCCGCGAGCTGGCGGTGGGCTCGCTGCTCGGGCTGGTGATGGGGGTGGCGACGTACGTGCGGTCGTGGACGCTGGGGGTGGGCCTTGAGGTGGGGCCAGTCGTCGCGATGACGGCGCTGTGCATCGTGATCTGGGCGGCGGCGGTGGCGGCGGTGCTGCCGCTGGTGCTGCGGCGGCTGCGCATCGATCCGGCGGTGGTCTCAGGGCCGTTCATCACGACGCTGGTGGACGGAACGGGGCTGTTCCTGTACTTCACGGTGGCGCGGCTGATGCTGGGCCTGGATTGATGCCCGGTAGGCAGCGAGTGTCTCTTGTCACCCTGGCTCCTGGCTCCTGGCTCCTGGCTCCTGGAACTTGTACCCTGGACGTGCTTGCTGGAGGTGGTCGCATGTCTGGTCGACCGGTCCTGATCGCGCTGCTGTTGTTCGCCATTGTCTTTGCGCCGCCGCTGCTGCGTTGGCCGATGACCTACCTCCCGGTCCATGCTGAGGCGGGACGTGAAAGCGCGGCGGATGGCCTGCGTGCGCGCCACGATGAGACGGTCGACCTGTCCGGCGTGGCCCAGAGCAACGAGAACGAGAAGAAGGATCGGGAAGAGCGGCGTGGGCGCGAGGACAACCAGCACGAGGACAACGAGAACGACGACTGGACGCCGCCTCCGCCGCCAGTGCGGCAGTCGCCGCCGCCACCCCCACCGTCGTCTGTGCAAGCGTGCCTGGGGAACGGCGACGTGCTGACGTTGATCCTGGATGATGGCAGCGTCACGGTGCGGGCCTTTCAGGGCGGGCTGTCGGTGGAGCTGTCGAAGGTAGACGCCGGCAGCGTGCCACCCCCGCCCGGCGGCATCGTGGGGGATCTGGCGTTTCGGCTGGCGGCAGCGTCGTGCGGCGGCTCCGGCCTGGAGCAGTTGCCGGGCGCGGTCAACCTGGGCGTGGGCTACCGCAACCGTGTGGGGGAGCGCGTGGACGAGGCACGGCTGGCCCTGATGCGCTTCGACGGGCAGAACTGGACCGAGGCCCCTGGCAACGCGCCCGACCCGAACAACAACTACGTGTCGGCGTCGGTGACAGGGCTGGGCGTGTACGCCGTGGCGCAACGGTAGGGAGTGGCTCGCGTAGTCGAGCCAGTTTGGGGGCACACACCTGTCGTGTCGCCCCCGACCGCCACGAGTCACGAGCGCCCGCACCTGTCATCCCGACCGACACAAGGGATGATCGTCCTCGTGCCGTCATCCCGACCGATGCGAGGGATGATCGTCCTCATGCCGTCATCCCGACCGATGCGAGGGATGATCGTCCTCATGCCGTCATCCCGACCGATGCGAGGGATGATCGTCCTCATGCCGTCATCCCGACCGCGGCGAGGAACGAGCGACGTGGAGGGATCTTCCTTGCATAGCCACGAAGGGGAAGATCCCTCGGCTGCACTCGCAAGCTCGTTCCGCTCGGGATGACGGGGTGAATGGTCACAAGGCCTGCCCTGAGCCTGCCGAACGGGCCTTTTCGCCCGGGATGACGGTGAGGGATGCCCGCCCGGGCCTCACACGAAGATGTCGAGTGGCAGCACCGCGCTCACCACCACGTTCGGCACGTCCACCAGCTCGCTGATCTTCAGGTCGACCGCCACGCTGCAGATGGCGTACGCTTGCTCGCGGCTGTAGCCGCGCTGGCTCACGAGGTACTCGATCATCGCCAGCAGCGCGTTGCGGGCGGCCAGCGTCGCCTCTTCCGACTCCTGCCGGCCGTCCTCCCGCACCGAGAGGCCGGTGGTGGCGTAGAACCGTCGCGGGGCCTGGAAGCGCGGATCGAGGATGTACGCTTCGCGGCTGTACTGGATGCTGCGAATGCCGCGCGCCGCCGCCTCACCCTTGCGGAGGTGGAGCGTCCCGACGAACGTGCCACCCATCTCGATAGCCGTGCCGCAGACCTCGCCGTCGCCCTGCGCGAAGTGGGCGTCGCCGACGGAGAACAGCGCGCCGGGCTGATAGACGGGGATCAGCAGGGTCGTGCCCGCCGTCAACTGCTTGATGTCGAGGTTCCCGCCGATCTCGCGCGGGGGGATCGTGCGGAGGGCGGTGCTGGCGATGGCCGGATCGCGCGGGACGGCGGCCGTCGGGTCGGGTGGCAGCGCGACGCCGCCACGCGACGCGACCTCAGCCTCGCGGGCGGTGAGGGTGGCCCGCAGCTCGGCGGACGGCGCGACGCCGATGACGCCCATGAACGGCGCACCAGGGATCTTGACGCCGGGCAGATCGACAGAAGTGGCCCAGCCGTCGGCGATCTTCCAGCGGACGATGTGCGGCTCGGAGAAGAGGTCGCGCAGGAAGCCGAAGCCGGCGATCTGGGTGGTGAACCCGAACGGCTCGGGGCGAATCTCCTCGATGCGGACTTCCAGGAGATCGCCCGGCTCCGCGCCTTCGACGGCGACGGGACCGGTCAGCGGGTGGACGGGCATCAGGTCGGCGGTGAGGACGTCGGCAATCGTCGAGTCGGGCGTGAAGTGTCCGTCGAGGGCGTCGCGCGTCTCGAGGATGACGCGGTCGCCGGGCTGGACGGTGACGAGGGGCGGGATGGCCTCATGCCAGCGGTTGTGGCCGGTGTGTGGCTCGTCGGCCAGCTTCCTGGAGCGGTCGATACGGACGTGATGGGTCGCTCCTGCCATCTGGAACCTCCGTGGGGCGAACGGGGAGCAGCGCGGCAGTCGGCGGCGCGCCGCAAGCACGCGGACGATGGCTGGTATCGAAGCATGATGAGCGGCCAGGGTCAAGCCATGTTTGGCGAGAGTACGGTGGGACGGGCGCGTCGTGCAGCGTCGTCGGGGCTTGAAAGCCCCGCCTACCATCCTGCAGTCGCTTCGCGACGCCCCGGTCTCACCGGCCGACGCTGTTCCCGGCGTCCGTCGCGCAGCGACGGAATGAGTGTAGGCGGGGCTTGAAAGCCCCGCCTGCGCGTTTCATGGTGTTGCGGGAACATCAACGAACATGCGATCGCCCCGCGGGGACAGGGTCATCGGCGGGTCACGGTCACCGTGTCTGCAGTGAACAGCCCCTCGTGCTGCTTGGCGCCGTCCACCTCGACGTAATCACCAACCCTGATGGTCGGACACTGGCCGCCGCACAGCAGCTGGACGGTCTGCCCGATGGCGAAGCCAGTCAGCGTCTGAACGTATGCGGTGGCACGCATTCTGCTTTAGAGGCAAGACAAGAAGGAGGTGTGGAGATGTATTCGATCCTCTACATCATCGGAGCAATCGTCGTGATCATCGTGGTGCTGCGGCTGCTCGGTCTGTACTGATCGACAGAACGCACCAGCGAACCGTCATGAATGAGGAAGACTGAGGAGGGGAACGGCCATGTATTCGATCCTGTACATCATCGGCGCAATCGTCGTCATTATCGTGGTGCTGCGAGTGCTTGGCCTGATCTAAAGGGGCCGGCCGGGAGGGCAGGGGTGAGAACTTCCGCCCATACCAGCAAGAGAGCGGGCGAGGGGGTAGATCCTCAAGGGATCCGCCCCCTCGCCCGGTAAACATCCCGCGTCGGCAGGTATATGCACATAAACACTGAGTCTCATAACCAAAGACAAGCCATTTATGTGTAGTTTGTCCCACTACTCCGCCCTGTGACACCTTCGAGGCGCATGCCGGCCGTCCACGAACCGCCGCGTGCTCTACGCTTCCCCTGGCTGCTCGCGTCGACCAGCCGACAGCCAGCGCCGAGAAGACGCTCGGGCGGCGCCAGGCCCGGCCGCCACAGACACCAGCAGGGCACCCCACAGTGAGACACCCCTGTGACCTCGCAGACTTCGATTGGTCATGATAATGGGGACTAGCACGACCAGTCCGCATTTGCTAACCTTCGTCATCCTGGTCGTGCGCCGGTTTCGGAGGTGGTAGGGTGACGCTCTCGCGGTCCAGTGCTCGTGCCGGGGATACTCCTGACGCCGTCTCGCCGCGCGCCACGACGACAGATCGTCCGACGAGCGTGCCGCCTGACCGTTCCGCTGCGCCCGGCGATCTGCTCCAGCGCATCCAGCAGGACTCGGCCTCGGATGGCACAGGCGTCGGGGCCAGGGCAGCAAGCAACTCCGAAAGCAACTCCGAGGCAGTCATCGGCCCTGCGGCGCTCTCATCAACCGGGCCAGCCGGGCCGCTCTCGCTGACCGAGGCTCGCGCGCTTTTCGCAGGCTCGCTGGTCGGGCGCGCCCCGCGCACCCAGCGGACCTACGCCACGGCCCTCGACCGTCTCGTCGATTTCCTGGCCGAGCGCGGCATTCCGCCCGAGACCCCGACGCGCACCCTGCCGCGCGACCTCCTCGAAGGGTTCTACCTCTGGTGCGTGCGCCGCTATGGCACCGCCTCGCGCAGCTGCCCGACCTACCTCGCCGGCGCGCGAGCCTTCTGCCGCTTCCTCGACCGACACCAGCTTGCGCCCGACAGTTACGCTCGCCTACAAGCCGGCCTCGAGCAGGTGCTCGCCCGGCATCCGTACCGCACCCCGCGCATCGACGACCAGATCCCGTCGATGCTCCTGCACCTGGAGTCCGAAGAGCTGCCCCTGGAGCAGACGGCTCGCCTGGCCGCCCTGCGCGACCGCGCTATCCTGCGCGTCCTCTACACCACCGCCGTCCGGCGTGACGAGCTGGTCCGGTTGAACCGCGAGGACGTCGCCGATGGGCGGGCCAGCCAGGCCTTGATCACCGGCAAGGGCAGCCGCGAGCGTGTCATCTTCTTCGACCGCGCCACGATGGACGCCATCAAACGGTATCTCGAAGCGCGTGGGGATCGGCACCGCCCCCTGTTCATCCGCCACGACGTGGGGCGCGGCGCGCCCGGGACGCGCGGCGAACACTGGCGTCTCTCGGGCGACACCGTCTACGCGCTGGTCAAGCGGGTCGGATCGGCCGTCGGCTCACGGGCGACGCCCCACTCCTTCCGGCACGACCGTGCCAGCCTGCTGTTGAATCGAGGGGCGGATCTCTCCGAGGTGCAGGACATCCTCGGGCATGCCAGCCCCGAGACGACGAAGCGGATCTACGCCCACTACGAGACGAGCCGGCTCCGCGAAGCGTTCGACCGCTACACCCTGCCGCCCGAGAAACGGGTCACGGACGACGAGTAGGGTTGTGAGCGAGGTTTCGGGTTCTGGGCTTCTGGTCTCGGGGGCCGACGCAGGTGCGCCGCGGCTTCGGGGCATCTCTGCAACTCACAGTTGTCATCCTGAGCGCAGCGAAGGACCTCACCCGCTGACCGTCAACGCTCACCCATCTGCTGACGCTCGACGTTTGCGTCAGCGGTCAGCAATGAGTCTGTCATCCTGAACGAGCGAGCTTGCGAGCG